>JAYTXK010000036.1:0-2352 GCA_043743005.1 Ignavibacteriota bacterium | reverse complement strand
TATGCTTTTTCTATTATCAAAAAAAATGCAGAAACAGTTTTACCTTGTAATTTCAATTGGTTTTCAACAGGTTGTATCAATGAAAAAGATGTTGAAATTACATATAAACCTTTGGCATTGCAAACTAAATTATCATTTAAGGGGGTCGATTCATTACAAGCTAAATTTGAAATTAGTCCTGATAGATATTTAGTTTTTACTCCAAACATTAATGAAAAAATTGTAACTATTAAAGCTAAAAATGCTCCTATTGAAATCGAGAATATTGTTTTTAGCAATAAAGGTTTCTATTTTGAGCCAATAGATAGTCTCCCCAAATTCACATTGGCAAAAAACGCATCATTCAAAATTAGAGTTAGAAGTGTAGCTACCAATGACTCAAGTTTTAATCTTTGTACAGTTGCAATTATTGGGTCAACTTGTATTGATAACGAATTTTATTGTGTAAGTGGCAATCCTGGGGTTAGTCCTAAAAATGGTTCAATAAAAATTATAAATCCAAATGGTGGTGAGGAGTTTGTTGCCAAATCTAAAGCATTAATTGTTTGGAATGGAACTGTTCCATCTCAACAATCTATGTTAGAATATTCTATTGATGGTGGGCTTCGTTGGGGATTAATAGATTCAACTGCCAATGGAAGTACTTATAATTGGAATGTACCCGATGTTAATAGTCAAGAATGTAGAGTCAGAATAACACAATTTTCTAAGGAGTTTGGAAGGTTACTCTATTCTGTAAATACTGATTCAATAAGTGTCAATGCTTTAGCTTGGAGCCCAGAGGGTAGTTATTTATTGGCAGGTTTACGTGATTCAACTTTTGCTGTATATAATTCAATAAATAGTAAATTGATTTGGAAATTAAAAGCACATGAAGGACAAGTAAAAGCAGTTGCTTGGTCAAATGATGGAATTCGATTTGCTACTGCTTCCGATGATTCAACAATTAGAATATTTAATTTATTGAAGAAAATTGAAACAGATTCGATGACAGTAGGAGCTCCAATCAATAGTATCGCTTGGAGTCCTAAAAATGATTACTTAGTTTCTGCAGGCTTAGATACTATTGTTTATAGATTTAATATTTCAGATTTCAAAATTAAAGATACATTAAATCTTACAAAATGTATAATAAATCAATTAAAATATTCTCCTCAAGGAAAATATCTTGGTGTTGCATCAGTTGATAGTACAGTTAGAATATTTGACGCTGTTTCTTCAAAATACCTACTTAATAATACACTTAGAGATTCTGTAAATCTTTTGAATAAAGTAACTCATAGAGGACCAGCTTTATCACTTGCATTTAATTGGAATTCTACCAAAGTAGTAACTTCAGGTAAAGAGATTACAATTAAATTATGGGACATAAGTAATACAAATACTTCTAAATTAACTGATTCTTATACTAATAATACTAATTTTGCTGTAAATTCGGTTGATTGGAATCCAATTACAAATCTTATTGCTACTACAGGTCTTGATGGTAAAGTGCTAGTCTTTAAAAATGATTTTAATAAATTGTTGTATTCATTTACTGGAAGTTGGGAACATACTTCTGTTGTTTTTAGTCCTGATGGTACAAGAGCTGCTGCTGGCTATGTTGGAATTAATATACCTGAAAAAATTGATGTTTATTCTATAGATGTGTTTCCACTTCAAAGAGCCATTTCAGAAAATAATTTTTCAATACTAAAACCAAATTTTAATCAAAAATCAATTTTATTTGGTGATTTAAAATTGTTTAGTTCAGATGAAATTACAAATTCAGATTTTTTTACATATAATTTAAAAGCCCCTATTAGTATTGATTCTATTAATATAATTGATGACAAAAATAATTCATTTTTTGCTGCTTATAATAAGCCTTCAAATGTTACTAATCTAAAACAAGATTTAGTTACTTTCTTTTTTAGACCAAAAGTATTAGGTACATCACAAGCAATAATAAAATCATATACATCGATTGGAGAAATAACATCTATAATTAAAGGTAATTGTATTGATTTTAATCTTTTATCTATTGATAATGATTTTGGTGAAGTTGTTGTTGGCGATACTTTAGAAAGAGATTTCCAAATTGTTACTAATAAGTCAAATAATACAATTTCATTATTAGCTTATGAAATATCAGGTCCAAATTTCTCAGATTTTAAAATATCTGGGAATTCAATTCCATTTGTTTTAAATTCAAAAGAAACAAAAAATTTGAAAATAAAATTTGCACCTTCAGATGATGTTAGATATTTAAGCTCTGTAAGAATGCAATCTAAAGAAGATACTAGTTATAGTTTTGTTAGTGGAATTGGTATAAAACCTCATATTAATGTAATTACATTATTAGATTTTGGT
>JAYTXK010000035.1:0-4385 GCA_043743005.1 Ignavibacteriota bacterium | reverse complement strand
TTTATATTTATTACCTTCGCATAGGGTAAAATCTAAGTTTGTAATTGCACTTTTATTTACAATTATTGTAATTGAAACATTACTATCACAAGCTACTATATTTTTTAACTTTTTAGTAATAGTTGTATCTGAATAATACTTCATACCTTCAAAACCAGCTACATTGCAGAAGCTTAAAGTATTAGAATAATTTGATACTTTTAATAAATTAATATTTATTGTTTCTATACTATCGCAACCTATATATGTTTTGAGATGTTGGGTTACTACTGTATCTTTAGTGATTGTCTTTCCATTGAATTTTTCATTTTCACAAAGTCCAAAATTACTTTTCTTGTTATAACTTTCTTTAATTATTATATGAGATTTGACAATACTATCATAGCCTGTGTTTGATTTGTAAGTAATATCTTCAATTGTATTTTTAAAATAAGGCTTATTATTAATCTTATCTCCAGCACAAATTAAATATTTTTGAGTACTTGAGATATAGAGTTTAGTTTTTTCAATGACATTAATTTGCTGATTAACAGCAAATGAGCCAAATTTTTCAGTAAATCCACCAGGCCAAATTACAGTAATTGAATCTACTTTGTTTATTTTAGCAAGTCCCCAGTGTGCAATTGGAGAACTATGAGACATGTGTCCAGAGCCACCATCTATTTCTCTTAAGAGCTTTCTTCCATTTGCATACAAAATTACTTTTGTACCATATCCATTCCTATTAGATTTTGTCCCTTGCACTTTTACTTTAAACCAATTATTATTTGCTGACTTGAAATTATTCATATATAGCCTGCAATTATTTTTAGTTTCAAAATCTGATTCAAGATTAACAACAAACATATCAAGTAATCCATCATTATCAATATCGCCAGTAATGCAGCCACGAGATTTGGAAGGGTCTTCCATATTATATTGTTCACCAACATCTTTGAAAGTACCATCACCATTATTGTGATAAAGTTTATTTGGGTCTTCAAATGAAGTATTTGGTTCGCCTACATATCCAGAAGTAAAAAATAGATCCAAATGGCTATCATTGTCATAATCAAAAAACATTGCACCCCAAGAAGTAGTTTTTTGACTATTTACAAATCCATGCTCTACACCAGCTTGGTGAGCAATATTAGTAAATTTATTATTTCCATCATTTCTATAAAGTAGATTCTTCCCAATATTAGTAACATAGTAATCTATATCTCCATCTTCATCAAAATCCCCTCCTGCAAGTCCCATTCCATTTATTCCTGCATCAACCCCAGCTTCTTTACTAATATCAGTAAAAGTTTTTGAGGGATAATCATTTCTATAAAGTACATTAGGCCATGCAATATATCCAAAATCATTGGCAACCATTATATCTATATCATTATCATTATCAACATCTGTTGATATAACAGCCAAACTGTACCCTTTACCATGTATCCCATATTCATCAGTTTGTTCTGTAAAAGTTTCATTTTTGTTATTTATCCATAGAATATTCTTTTGGAATTTTACTTGTTGTAAGTCAGTACCATAAGTAGCAATAAAAATATCCAAATATCCATCGAGATTATAATCTCCAAAAGTTACTGAAGTTGACCATTTTTTTAAGATACCAATTCCTGCTTTTACACTTATATCTTCAAAAGTACCATCTCCTTTATTTTTATATAATACATCGCCACCTCCAGTAAAGCAAGTGATGTAAATATCGTCAAGTCCATCATTATTTATATCAGCAATAGCTACACCTTGAGTGGCGTAAGCATTTCCATTTCTCAAGCCAGCTTTTTCGCCAACTTCTTCAAAAGTACCATCTCCATTGCTATGGTAAAGTTTGTCTCTCTGCATTCCACCAGTTACATACAAATCCAAATATCCATCATTATCATAATCAAAAAAAGCACAGCCACCACCATCTAAAAAAGCATTCAAAAATATATGCTTTATGCCAGCTTGTAAAGATACTTCTTTAAACTCATCTTCTGCATTTAGCGAAGAAATGGTGTTAAATATTAATATAAAAAATAGTAAATACTTTTTCATTTTTTGTCTCAGAAATTGAACTGCAAATTATCAATTTTAAACTTAATAACCTAATATTAAACTATACGATTACACCCTTTCCAAAAGTGCAATTGATTCCACATGATAAGTATGAGGGAACATATCTACTGGTTGAACTTTTACTACTCTGTAGTGGCTTGCAAGCTCAGCACAATCTCTTGCTTGAGTGGCTGGATTGCAACTAACATAAACTAATCTTGATGGATTTATACTTTTAATATGCTCTAATAAATTTTTATGTACTCCAGCTCTTGGAGGGTCGATAATAATACAATTTGGATTTTCAAGAGAATTTAATAGCTCAGGGGTATCAGCATTATGCAAATCTGCACAGAAAAATTCAGCATTAATGATATTATTCAAATTTGCATTTATCTTTGCATCAATTATACTACTCTCTACAAGTTCTACTCCATAAATTTTTTTGCATTTTTTTGAAGCAGGAAGAGTGATTGAGCCAGTTCCACAATACAAATCCCAAATTATTTCATTTGATTGCAAATCAGCAAAATCAATTATTTTACCAATGAATTGATTTAATTGAGTTGCATTAGTTTGAAAAAATGAAAAAGGAGAAATTTGATAATCCACTCCTAATATATTTTCTTTTATAAATCCATTCCCTTTTATTTGTTTCATAGAATCAATAGCAACAGGGCTTCTTGTTGAATTTAAAGCGAGTATAATATTATCAAATTCAGGGAATTCATTTTTAAAATCATTTTCAAACCAATTAATAAATTTAATTTCTTCATCAGTTTCAGTATTTCCTTTTGTTATTAGAATTACCATATTTTGATTATAAGCAATAGTAGAGCGAATAATCAAACTACGAAGAAATCCAACGAAATTTCTCGCATCAAAAGGAGTAACACCATATTCCAAGGCTTTTTCTCTAATTCTAGTAAGCAGTTTATTTCCAATAGCAGGCTGAATATGGCAGGCATTTACATCAACGACTTTATCAAATCTTCCTGGCACGTGCAAGCCAAGTGCAAAAGTTTTGTTTTTGATTTCATCATTATTAGCAACTTCTTCATCAGTAAGCCAGCGAGAAGAAGCAAAAGAGAAATCCATTTTGTTTCTATAATGAAATATTTCAGGAGAGCCTAAAGTTTCATACATTTCGCCATAAGGAATTTTTCCAAGTCTTTCAAATGCGTCTATTACATGCTGTCTTTTCCATTTGATTTGCTCAGGATATTGCAAATTTTGCCAAGTGCAACCCCCACAGATTCCAAAATGCTCACATCTTGGTGTTTCTCTAAGTGGAGAAGGATTAAGCAATTCTAAAAAGAAGGTTTCTACATAAGATTTTTTTTTCTTTTTGATATTTACTCTAACCGTATCGCCGGGTACAGCATTTTTGACAAAGTGAACCACTCCATCTTTTCTTGCAATTGCTACCCCCTCAAATCCAATTGATTCAATTTCAAGTTCAAGTTCTTCAAATACTCTTTTTTTCTTAGTCATTATTTGGTTTAATTTCAAAATCTTAATAAATTTAATTTACTTTAACGATTAGGAAACGAAAATCATTTTTAATTAACTGAAAAAAAAATACTTAAACAATTAGTTTTGAGATTTAAATAATTATTTATAAATTAAAATTATATTAAACTGATTATTTACATGACAAAGGAAATATTTTATGAGAACTAAAATTATATATGCAAATTATATATTTCTAACTTAGTATAAAACATTTATTTTAAGATACTTAACTACTTTTAGAAAGATTTAAATTATACAAGGAGCATTATCGTAGTGTGAATCTGTAATAAGGTCTTTGTCTGGCTTCCTCACCGAAAATCTTCCCTGTTGCTCATTGCCATATCTATGCCACTCTGATACTGCTGGCATATTAGTTATATTTAAGTAACTTTCATTCAATATAATATATTATTTAGTTTTTCGTATATTTGTAAAAATAATAAATACAAAGTAATAAAATGCAAGAAAAAACATTAACTTATGAGCAATTAATCAATCTTTTTCAAGAAGATAGAAAACAATTTCAAGAAATAAAAGAAGCTCAATTAAGAACTGATGCTCAATTAAAAGAAGCTCAATTAAGAACTGATGCACAATTAGCTAAAACTGATGCTCAATTAGCAGACACAAGTAAACAAATTAAAGAATCTCAAGCTAAAACTGATAAACAAATAAGTGAACTTGGTAAACAAATTGGTGGCTTACATAGAGAAAGAGGGTCTTATACCGAGATAATACTTATGCCTTCAATTGAAGAATTAATTCTTAATAAATTCAAATTTGATTCCTTTGATGCTAATTTAAGAAGAAGAATTGGGAATGATGAAATTCAAATT
>JAYTXK010000034.1:0-7175 GCA_043743005.1 Ignavibacteriota bacterium | reverse complement strand
TACATCTTTATATGTTTTGTTTACTAATTTTATTTTATAAAGATTTCCGATTTTGCCATTTGCCATATCAATTGTTAATTGTCCTCCAGCCCTTACAATAGTAGAATCAATGTTCTTTCTTGTAAATAATAAAGAACCAACTATAATAAGCAATATACAAAGTATCGCTGTATATGATTTCATTCTCCAATTAAAAACAAATTTAGTTTTATCCTTAATATTATTTTCAGAAACGTATCTAATAAGTCCTATTGGTCTATCCATTCTAATCATAATTGCTTCACAAGCATCAATACAAGCAGTACAATTTATACATTCAAGCTGATTACCGTTTCTAATATCAATTCCAGTGGGGCAAACTTTCACACACTCTTTACAATCAATACAATCTCCTTTATCACTAACTTCATTCTTCTTAGTCATGCCTCGAGGCTCACCTCTAACATAATCATAAGAAACTAAAATTGTATCACTATCAGTTAATACACCTTGTAAGCGTCCATAAGGGCAAACAATTGTACAAACTTGTTCTCTAACAAAAGCAAAAACAACATAAAAAACAGTAGTAAAAGCAGATAATGATAAAAATCCTACTAAATGATTGCTAACTGATTCACTTATTATTTTAAAAAGTTGCTCTGAACCAATAATATAAGCTAGAAAAGTATTTGCAATTAAAAATGAAAGTCCCCAAAACACTATATTTTTCAAACTTTTTTTTCTAAATTTCTCCCAACCCCAAGGCGTATCTTTTAAAGCTTCTTGCTGTTGATGATTCCCTTCAAAGAAATATTCAATTTTTCTAAAAACTAATTCCATAAAAACTGTTTGAGGGCAAACCCATCCACAAAATATTCTACCATAAATTACTGTAAATAAGGCTATGAAAACTACTCCTGTAATCATCATTAATCCAAAGATGATTAAGTCTTGGGGCCAAAAAGCAAATCCAAAAATAATAAACTTTCTTTCAACAATGTTTAATAACACAAAAGGTCTATCATTAAACCTAAGAAATGGTAAAATGAAAAATATTGCTAAATATATAAATGAAAGTGAAGTTCTTTTATCATAAAATCTTCCTTTTGGTTTTTTAGACCTAATCCATTTTCTTTTACCAGCTTCATCAATTGTGGTAATTCTATCTCTATAACTTACAGTTTCACTTTTTAAAGGTATCATTTTATTTTATGTTTTAGAAATTCTAGAAATCAAATTTCAATTTAATTTAAAAATCAACTATTCACCAGAGTACAAATCACCTTGCTTATCCTTAGGATTAGCTGGGTTAGTGCCTTTTAGCGATTTAATATAACAAGAAACTTGGTAGATTTGTGCAGCTGATAAATCAGTTTTCCACGATTTCATACCTTTATCTGGAAATCCATATTTAATTGTTTTAAATACTGATTTGATATCACCACCATGAATCCAATAATCATCAGTAAAATTTGGACCAACAGTACCTTGTCCAGCATTCCCATGGCAAACGACACAATTTTTAACGAAGACTTCACTACCTTTTGAAAGAATATCAGCTACTTTTGAAAGTTTTGCATTTGTTTCATCAACTGAGTTTATATTTTTTGCCATAAATTCAGCTACTTGTTTTTCACCATCTGCCATTTGGTCTTGATATTCTTTAGTTTGTAAGTCTCCTGTTCCTAAGAATAAATAATGAAAAAGATAAAAGACAGAAAATGCAATTGTGAAATTAAACATATATTTAAGCCAAGGAGGCATACTATTATCTAATTCCATAATACCATCATAATTATGATCTAATAACTCATCTTTATCTTCTTTATTTCTGCTTAAACTTTCTCCAATATATGAAACTTTTTGACCATATTTTTTCTTCTCATTAATACTCATAAAATATGCTATAATAGGAAGAAATATAACGAATCCTAATAAACCAAATAAGAACATCTTTCCAATAGACAAGTATTGATTATATACTTGTTCTTGGTGTCCTCCAGATTCATTACCGAATAGAGTATTTGCAATTAAGAAAATTGAAATGATTGCAAACAAATTTTTATTTATTTTATTTTTTTTCATATTATTAACTCAATGATTTATTTACTTCACTATCAATTAGTGGTAGATTGCTTATTTCTTCAACCACTTCTTTTTTTAATGTTAAAACATATATTGTAATTGCAATAAAAAACGCAAAAAAGAATAAAAGAGAAATCATTGGCAATATATCAATGCCAGCTATTGATTCAAGATAAAATTTGAATTTCATATTTAGTTATCCTTTTTTTGTAATTTAATATCTGTTCCAAGTCTTTGCAAGTATGAAATTAAAGCGATAATTTCTCTATCTCTTTCAAAAATGGCTTTTGGATTATCTTTTTTAAGTCTTGCTACTATTTCATCAGCTTGTTTCCATAAGTTATCATTTGCAATTTTATCAAATCCGGCAGAATAAGGCACTCCCAATGTTTGCATTGCTCTAATTTTAGCTGCAGTAGAGCCAACATCAATTTTTTGATCATATAACCAAGTATATTGAGGCATAATAGAACCGGGAGAAGTTAATTCTGGATCTAACATATGATTATAGTGCCAAGAGTCTGGATATTTGCCACCAATTCTATGCAAATCTGGACCTGTTCTTTTTGAACCCCATTGGAAAGGATGGTCATATACAAATTCACCTGCTTTAGAATATTCACCATACCTAACTGTTTCACTTCTAAATGGTCTAACCATTTGTGAATGACAAGTATAGCAACCATCTCTTACATATATGTCTCTTCCTTGCAATTCAAGTGGAGTATAAGGTTTAACACTTGCAATAGTAGGAATATTAGATTTTATCATAAAAGTTGGAATTAATTCTACCATACCACCAATTAATATTACTAATAAACTACCAACTATCATAATTACTGGTTTTCTTTCAAATAGTCTATGCCATCCTTCAGTTGATGCAGGAACATAATTTTTGTCTAATGGTGCAGCTTCTGCTTCTTCATTTTCTAAGAAATTTCCAGCTTTTACTGTTTTGGCAATATTATAAATCATAATAAAAACGCCAATTAAATATATAGTTCCACCCAAAGATCTCAATGAGTACATTGGAATAATATTTGTAACAGTTTCAAGGAAATTAGGATATTTTAATATACCTTCTTCTGTAAACTCTTTCCACATCATACTTTGTGTAAATCCAGCCCAATATAAAGGTAATGAGTAAAGTATAATACCCAAACTACCTAACCAAAAATGAACTGATGCTAACTTTTTAGAATGTAATTCAGTTCTAAACATTCTTGGTATTAACCAATATAGCATAGCAAATGTTAAGAACCCATTCCAACCCAAAGCACCAATATGTACGTGTCCTACAATCCAATCAGTAAAGTGAGCTATTGCGTTGATATTTTTAAGCGAAAGCATTGGACCTTCAAATGTGGACATTCCATAACATGTAATCGCTACTACCATAAATTTCAATACTATATTGTCTCTTACTTTATCCCAAGCACCACGAAGTGTAAGTAATCCATTAACCATCCCACCCCAAGAAGGTGCTATTAGCATAAATGAAAAAGCAACTCCAAGAGTTTGAGCCCAATCTGGTAATGAAGTATATAATAAATGGTGAGGTCCTGCCCAAATATATAAGAAAATTAATGCCCAGAAGTGAACAATTGAAAGTTTGTAAGAATAAACGGGACGTTCTGCAGCTTTAGGCATAAAATAATACATCAAGCCAAGATATGGAGTTGTTAAGAAAAAAGCAACTGCGTTATGACCATACCACCATTGAACTAATGCGTCTTGAACTCCAGCATAAATTGGATAGCTTTTAAATAAACTTACTGGAATTTCCATAGAATTTACTATGTGCAAAACTGCAATAGTAACTAAAGTAGCTATATAGAACCATATTGCAACATAAATATGCCTTTCCCTTCTTTTTATTATTGTACCAACAAAGTTTATCCCAAAAATAACCCACAATATAGTAATAGCTATATCAATAGGCCATTCTAATTCTGCATATTCCTTACCTGAAGTAAACCCCAAAGGCAAAGTCAATACAGCAGAGACAATAATAAGCTGCCAGCCCCAAAAATTAATTTTGCTAAGCAAATCACTAAACATTCTGGTTTTAAGCAATCTCTGCATTGAATAATAAACCCCCATAAAGATACCATTTCCCACAAAAGCAAATATAACTGCATTGGTATGCAATGGTCTTAATCTACTAAATGTGATATATTGAATACCCATATTAAGACTTGGAAATACTAATTGTAGGGAAATAATTAATCCTACAAGCATACCTATTGCACCCCAAATCATGGTTGCATAAGCAAAGTATTTGACAATCTTATTGTCATAATAGAACTTTTCTGTACTCATAACTCCTCTTAAACATTACTATAAATTATTTTTTTATCAAATCATTATGTTTTTTATCATCAAATAATATGCGAACTGATGGGGTGTAATCATCATCAAATTGCCCATTCTTTACAGCAAATATAAAAGCTACTAGAAATCCAATTGCTAATAAGATACTTATTAAAATCAAAATAATTAATGCACTCATTGTAATCTCCTTTTTTCAAAATTAACTTATTATAAATTATTAAATTATGAGAGAAATCAAACCAGAATTATGACTTTTGTCATATTTATTGCTAACAATCTCTTATATTGAAAACTATTTATAACTGAAAATGTAAATTGTAAGAAAATTGAACTAGAAACTATTACTTTCATATCTTTAAGTTTTTAATTAATAGCATCTATAACAAAAAAATCCCTTTTTGAATTTCTTCAAAAAGGGATTTAATATTTTTTTTTTAATTACAACTAAAGTTCTATCTATTACTACTTGGTCTGCGGTCGTTGCTACGTCTATCGTCTCTGCCTCTGCTATCTCTTCTATCGCCTTCAGGGCGTGGTGGTCTTGGAGCAGGCTCTACATAGCCCTCTGGAGGTGTCATCAAAGCTTTGCGAGAAAGACGGAATTTGCCATCAGGAGTTACTTCAATTAATTTCACTTCAACTTTTTCACCAACTTTCAAAACATCTGCTACATTTTCAGTTCTTTCATAGCTAATAGCTGAAATATGTAATAAGCCTTGAGTCCTTGGTAGTATTTCTACAAATGCACCTAAGCCTTCTCTGATTTCTTTGATAGTACCATTATATATTTCACCAACTTGTGGCTTGCGAGTAAGCGCTTGAATTAATTTTATTGCTAAATCAGAAGATTCTTGTGATGTAGCAGCAATCATAATTGTTCCATCATCTTCAATATTAATATCAGCACCAGATTCTTTTACAATACTTCTAATAGTTTCGCCGCCAGTACCAATTACAGCTCCAATAGTATCTTGTGGAATTTTGATTGAAGAGAAGCGTGGAGCATATTGTGAAAGATCATCAGCAGGAGTGTCCATAGTTTGGTTCATTACACCAAGTATGTGCATTCTGCCTTCTTTAGCTTGATAAAGTGCTTTTTTCATTGTTTCCATTGATAAGCCTTCAATCTTAATGTCCATTTGACAAGCAGTGATACCATCGGCACTACCAGCTACTTTAAAGTCCATATCGCCTAAGAAATCTTCATCACCTAAAATATCACTTAAAATAGCAACTCTATCGCCTTCCATAATTAAACCCATTGCAATACCAGAAACTGCTTTTTTCATTGGCACACCAGCATGGAATAATGCAAGACTACCACCACAAACAGAAGCCATAGATGAAGAACCATTTGACTCTAAAATATCAGATATAATTCTGATAGTATAAGGGAAATCTTTTTTATCTGGTGCAACTTTCTTAAGAGAACGTTCTGCAAGATTTCCATGTCCAATTTCTCTTCTACTTTGCATACCAAATCTACCTGTTTCACCAGTAGAGAACGGTGGAAAGTTATAATTTAAATAGAAATTATTACTACTTGAAGGGAGTAAACCATCAATCATTTGCTCATCTTTAGATGTACCAAGTGTAATTGATACCAAAGCTTGAGTTTCGCCTCTTGTAAAAAGTGCAGAACCATGTACTCTTGGAAGTAAACCAGTTTCACAAGAAATTGGTCTGACATCAACTGTTGTTCTTCCATCAAGCCTTTTGTTATCATCAAGAATCATCAATCTCATTGCAAGTTTTTCTAATTTGCTAAAGCACTTTCCAGCATATTTTTCAACTTTACCAGCAAAAGCTTCATTTTCTCCAAAATTAGCAATTGCTACTTCAAGAGCTTTATCGCTAATTCTTTGTCTATGCTCGCCTCGTTCATTTTTAGTAGTAGTAGAATAAACATATTCTTTCAAATCAGCATAAATTGCTTCTTTGACACAAGAAATAAATTCTTCAGGAATTGAGTTATCTACTACAGTTCTTTTTGTTTGAGAAGTAAGAGCAAGTAATTGTTTTTGAAGATTATTCAATTCTTTTACTCTTTCATGACCGTATTCCAATGCTGCCAAGAAGTCTTCTTCAGAAATTTCGTTACTTTCGCCTTCCACCATTACGATTGATGTATCAGTACCAGCAATTGTAATATCAATATCACAAAGTTCTAATTGAGCACTCGATGGATTAGCCAAAAACTTACCATCAATTCTACCAACTCTTACCTCTGATATTGGACCATTGAATGGAATATCAGATATAATCAATGCAGCTGAAGCACCAACAGCAGCTAAGTTACAAGGGTCAACATCTGGTTCAGCAGAAAATACTTGTGCAATAACTTGAGTATCATAATACCAGTTTTTAGGGAACATTGGACGGCAAGGGCGATCAATTAAACGAGAAGTTAAGATTTCTTTTTCAGAAGGTCTAGTTTCTCTTTTGATAAATCCGCCTGGGAATTTACCTGCAGCTGATAATTTTTCTCTGTATTCTACCTGCAAAGGAAGAAAATCAATGTCTTCTTTTGCTTTTTCTGATGCTACTGCAGTTACTAATACCATAGTATCACCACAGCTAACCATTACTGCACCATTGGAAAATTTTGCTAATTTTCCAGATTCAAGAGTATATTTTTTACCCTCAAAATCAATTGAGACTGAATGAACAGCCATAAATTACCTCAATATATGAAGTTTTTAAAAAGGCTAATCACTATCTCAACTTTGATCGAAATTCTTAACCAACTTACAAGTAATAATATTGATTACAAATTT
>JAYTXK010000033.1:0-6194 GCA_043743005.1 Ignavibacteriota bacterium | reverse complement strand
TTTATTAATTTTATTTAATACCATATTACTTGATATTTTGAGAAAGCACCTTCTAAATTAATATAAATCTTATTTTTTGAATTATTGAAATTATATGATTTAAAATTATCACCTTCCCTTTTGAAATTACTAAAATTACTATTTGTCAAGAATGTTTCAGTACTAATATAGCAACCACTTTCTTTGGGAATTTTCAAAATTATATGAGCCATTCCAGAACTAAGATTTATATTAGTTTGTTGAGATTTTGAACCAAACTTATATATTGAATTAGAAGCACCAGTCTCAATATTAACTTTTCTAAGTTTGTAATTACTCAAATCAAAATCAAATTTTCCAGCACCTGATTCAAAATTAATATCCCAAATTGGATTTGGATTTAAAGAAATAATCACTTCTTGTTTTTTCTTTCTTAACATATTTGTGCCATCAGAAGAACTATAATCAATATGTATTTTTGTTGAATCTGATGATATAGTATAATTTAAGTTGTTATCATTTAAGTTATTTACACCATTTACTTCAATTAGATTTTTACTTGTATCTTTAATTGTAAATCTGCCAGCACCACCAGAAAAATTTAATTCTGCAATTTGAGTTTTACTTGAGTAATCTACTTTCATACTATCAGGAAAATATTGTGTTTTGTCGAAATTTGTTGAACTATCTCTTTCATTATCTTCATCATCATCAAAGTTTGAATTAATATTAAAATGTATATTGTTGTTATAAATAAAGTTTGTTTTCAACCAATTAAAGCTAAATAAATATATAATTAATATTGCAACTAACATGCCCTTTACTGCTGAAATAATTAGTTTTATTTCCTTAGGAATTCCTAAATATTTTAGTCCCCAAAAAATAATTATAAGAGGCCAAAGCGATGAAACAAATGACAAGTCTAAATAAGTCGAATAGAAATTATTTAGAGCAAAGTAAATTCCGATGCAAATAAAGAATGCACCCCAAAATAAGCTTTTAGATTTCATTTTTTGCCTCATTTTCATCAGAATTCATAAAATTTCTATATATTAATAACACTCCAAAAATTATTAATAATAGAGGCCAAAATAAATGAAATGAAAAATAAGGAATAAAATTTGAAAGAAATGCAAATAAACCTACAATTATCAAAAAAATGCCAAAAGTAATTTTGTTTTGACTTTTACTAAATGATTTTTCAAATTTATTATTTTGTGAATATGCCTCTTCATCATTAGAAATTATATCATAAGGCTTTTTGGGAATAATAAACATCATAACAATATATGCTATAAAACTTACTCCCCCAGCAAAAAATACAACTACGAACAAAATACGAATAATAACTGGGTCAACATTAAAATATTCGGCTAATCCTCCAGCAACTCCACCAAATACTTTATTTTCTCGAGATCGGTATAAAGTCTTTTTCATAAACTCTCTTATAATAATTTAAATAAACGATTTTAGATATAATACGACATATAATTTACTAAGTTTCAAAAAAATAAAGAAGTAATTTTTAATTATTAAAGATTGTCAATATCACAAGCTTAAATTTTTCAAATTAATCTAACTTTATAATTATCTACTGCAAAATCACTTTCTTATTTTTCAACAACATAAGCGATATTTTGCAGTATTTTGCAGTAAATACAGCATTTTTTCTACAGCAAAAAGTTAAAATAAAAATACTAAACATACAAATATGTATTATTGACGTTTATATCAAGATTATCTTGCTTGATAATTGTAATTTATTTTATTTTTAATAAAAATATTTAATAATTTTAACTTTATTAATAACAATCAAAATCTTCCAATATATTCAAAACCAAAAGCTCTGATGTAATTCTTGTTTGTGGTTTGATTTTTTAGTAAGTCTTTTAGTTGAAGTTCTAAAGTAACGTTAGAACTTACAGACCATCTAAAAGCTAAATTTAATAAAATCCCTTTGCTTATAGTATAATTAGCTTCATTAAAATTGCCATTAAATTCACAAGCAAATGAAAATTGAGAACCAAGGGATTGCTCAATTCCAAAATATAAATTTGGACTTTTGTTATCACTTCCTTCATCAAATGAATAGTTTATTCCAAAATGTGATGAAATATACCCTAAATACCATTTAAAATTTTTTGATGCAACTAAAAATAAACCAGGTGATAAAATCTGACTACGATTGAATGATTTGAAATAATCTCCCCTACCTTGATTTGAAAATCCAATTGTGAACGCAGGCATTGTTAAAGTTTCATCAAGTATCCTAAATTTCAAGTTCAAACTAGGGTATTTTTGAAAATCAATAGCACCTGAATTAATTAAATTGTTTGCTGAATATGACAATCCAAAATTGAAATTTGTATATAGTGCATAACTGAAATCAAAAAGTGTAGTTCCATTTGGCTGAATAAGTGAAATAATAGCATAATCTGACTTAGGTAAAACTCCAGCATTTGGCATATCAACAACATACCTTGACTCAAACCTTGCCTTTGAACCAGCAGATGCTTGTGAAAATGTGAGATAATTCGTAAAAAAGATAGATAATATTGATAATAGAAGGAATTTTTTCATTAATTTTGTAAAATTAGAATTAGAAAATTTTAAATTGATAGTTCTGCAAATTGACTTATTGCAATTTAAATACATTTTATAACAAAATATTAAGCAAAATTGAAAACTGATGAATTTTTTATGAAGCGTGCAATTGAACTTGCACAAAATGGACGAGGCTTTGTTGCACCAAATCCAATGGTTGGTGCTGTAATTATTAAAGAAGGAAATATTGTTGGAGAAGGCTGGCATAAAAAATTTGGTAGTGTTCATGCTGAATTAAATGCAATTACTAATTCAAAATTAAGTGATTTTTCAGAATGTACAATGTTTGTTAATTTAGAACCATGTAGCCATTATGGTAAAACTCCACCTTGTGTAGATAAATTAATAGAATTGAATTTTAAAAGAATAGTAATTGGTACCTTGGATAAAAATCCAAAAGTTGCAGGCACTGGCTATGAAAAACTTAAAAATGCAAATATAGATGTTACTTTAGGTGTTTTAGAAGATGATTGTAATTGGCTAAATAGAGTTTTTTTTAAAAATGTAACTGAAAATTTACCATACATTATGTTAAAAATAGCTCAAACAATTGATGGCTATATTGCAACCAAAAGTAAAAATTCAAAATGGATAACTTCTGAAACAAGTAGAAATTATGTACATTTACTTAGATCAGAATTTGATGCAGTATTAGTAGGCAATGGAACAATTAATCACGATAATCCAGAGCTTACAGTTAGAAATGTTGAAGGAAGAAATCCTAAAAGAATTGTATTAGATCAAGATTTGACAATATCTTTAAGTTCTAATATTATAACTGATCAAGATAGGAAAAACACTTATATTATTTGCAATTTAAATCAAGAATTTTCAAAGAAAGCAAATAATTTAACTTTGGCAGGAGTTAAAATATTTCCTTCATCAGTTGATGATAAAAACAAATTTGATTTAAAAGAAATTGTACTTAAAATATATGAAGGTATGGGAGTAAATTCAATATTAGTTGAGGGTGGTGCTGAAGTTTTCTATTCTTTCATTAGGTCTGGTTTGGTTGATGAAATTCAAATTTTTATTGCTCCAAAGATTTTAGGTGGTGGTTTGAAACCGTTTGATGGATTTAATTTTACAAGTATTAAAGATGCTTTAAATTATGAAATTGTAAAAACAGAACGATTTGATAATGATATATTAGTAATTCTTAAAAAACCAGATGTTAAAAAATAGAGTTACTGAATTAAATAATTTTGAAATTGATTCAAATAAAAATTGTGTAGTTTATTGGATTACAAGAGAATTTAGAAGTGAAGATAATTGGTCTCTTATTTTTGCACAATATTTAGCTTTAGAACATAAGCAGAAATTAGTTATTTTAATTAATCTACTTGAAGAAAAGAATATAGATTATATTAAACCATTTAATTTTTATATTGAAGGACTTTTTGAACTAAAGAACAATTTTGAAAAACTAAATGTACCTGTTTATTTAAATTACGGAAATTCAAAAGATTCAATCCCTGCTTTTCTAAGTAAAATTAATGCAAGTGCATTGGTTACAGATTTTTTTCCATTAAAATATTATCAATTTTTAGTTAAAAATATAATAGAAAAAATTAAAATTCCCTTTTATGAAATAGATAGCCATAATATTGTTCCTTGTAGGATTGCATCACCTAAGTTAGAATTTGCTGCTTATACAATTAGACCAAAGATAAAAAATCTCTTGCCATTATATTTAATTAATTTTCCGAATGTTAAATATCATTCTTTAAATGACCAAAGTATTTTCGATGTTTGCAAATCTGATTTTGATAGAATTATTCAAGTTGGATTTTATAATATTTCAAATTCCACAAATATTTTGAAGTCTGGTGAAACAAGTGCTAAGTTAGTTTTGAATAATTTTATAAAAAGTAAAATTACAAACTATGCGAATGATAGGAACAATCCAAATTTGAATGGAATTTCTGGTTTATCTCCATACATTCATTTTGGACAAATTTCAGCTCAAAGAATTGCATTAGAAATTTCAAAACTTAATACAAGTTTAGAAAGTAAAGACTCTTATTTAGAAGAATTAATAATTCGTAGAGAACTTGGGGATAACTTTTGTTTTAATAATTCAAATTATGATAGTTTTGAAGGATTTCACCAATGGGCAAAGAAGACACTTAACGAGCATAGCTTAGATAAAAGAGAATATATTTATACAATTGACCGATTAGAACATGCTCAAACTCATGACCCTGCTTGGAATGCAGCTCAAAATGAAATGGTTTCAACTGGTAAAATGCATGGCTATATGAGAATGTATTGGGCAAAAAAAATGCTTGAATGGACAAATTTACCAGAAGAATCTTTGGAAATAGGAATATATTTAAATGACAAATATTCGCTTGATGGTTATGATCCAAATGGTTATGTGGGATTGGCTTGGTCAATAGGTGGTGTACACGATAGAGCATGGAATGAAAGAGCTGTATTTGGTAAAATAAGATATATGAATTATGCAGGCTTACAACGAAAATTTGACGTTAAATCTTATGAAACTAAGTGGAATAAGTCAAATTTATTTATCAACAATTAGAATAATAGTTAATTTTTCTTTGATATTACTTAAATTATTGTTAATTTTGTAATCCTTTTAATAAGCATAATATCTTAAAGATAAAACTATGGCAAAAACACAAACTTTTGGTGATAAATCCAAAAAAGGCAAAGTAGCAGAATTTACAACTGTTAAAGTAATTAAATGGTTCAAAGACGACACTAGAAATTCTCTTCGTATAATGGAAAGATTAGTAAATGTTAAAGATTTGAATGAATTAAACACTATTGAAGTAAATAGATAAGGATAAAAATATGAAAAAAGGTATTCACCCATATTACCCTACTGTTGAAATAGTAATGACTGACGGAACAGTTTTTGAAACTCGTTGCTGTTACAAATCAAACAAAATGGTATTAGAAATTGATTCCAAATCTCACCCATTTTTTACTGGCAAGCAAATGTTGGTAGATACTGCTGGTAGAGTGGATAGATTTAATAAACGTTTTACAAAAGCTAAAGAACTAATGAATAAAGGTAAATAATTATGGCTGCTATATATCCAATGCAGAATAATATCAACGGAAAGCAAAAGCAAAAAGTTGTAAAGAAAAAAACTAATCCTATTAAGGATCAAAAAGTAATAGATTATTTAGATAATAAATTTTTATCTAGATATACAAATGATCAAGGTAAAGTGCTTCCAAGAAGAATTACTGGAGTTACTGCTTACCAACAACGCAGAATTGCAAATGCTATCAAATATGCTCGCCATCTTGCATTAATGCCATTTGTTGCTCAAGACGTAAATTAAAATTAATTTTTGTTTTAAAATTTAGACGATTTACAAAATAGACTATTTCCAAAAGAAGTAGTCTATTTTTATTTAGGATATTTTTTTATATAATTTGCTACTCTTTTATCTTTCAATTTAAGCGATTCGTTCCATAGTTTGTGAGCCTTTTCATTGTTACCAGATTTATAATAAGAAAGACCCAATTCTCTCATTGCAATTGAACTTTTAGGTTTGTAAATCAATACTTTTGAATACAAATTAATTGCTAACTCGTATTTTGATTGTAGATTATAAATTTCAGCAAGTCCA
>JAYTXK010000032.1:0-5939 GCA_043743005.1 Ignavibacteriota bacterium | reverse complement strand
CCAATTGAGCAGCAAATTGCTGATTGTCGTAAGGCTTTAATGGGTCTTGCGACTTCAATTGAAATGTGAGCAATTTTAAGAACTGATCTTTTTGCTCTTGTGCTGATTGCACCTTTTTACCTCCACTCTTTGTGGCTGTACTTGCTGTATCTGTGGTTGCATTCACAATGCTTCCTAAACTATTTGGCACTATACTTGACATATAGCTACCCCCCAAATTTGTTATTAAAAATTATACTTTTGTTTTAGCTGGTTCTGGTTCATATCCGAATTTTTCGCTGAAGCTTTGTTCTAAATCCCCTAATCGCTTCATAAATTCTAAATATCTCTTCCTTACCTCGCCTTCCTCTTTCTTTGAGTTTTGCTGCTGATTATAAGCAAGGCTATCACTACTTTCACCTTGTTTGTTATTGTAATTCAAGTCAAAATTATCTGATTTAATTCCATTTTCTGCTAATTTTTCTTTCAATGCTGGAAGTTGTGCTTCTATAGTTTTAGCAATATCTGCACTATCAGCATTAATTTTAATATTAGCTACATTTTCTCTTACTGAAATCTCTACTCTTATTGTCCCAAGATTTGCAGGATTTAAAATCAATTTTGCTACTGTTGAGCCATCACCATGCATATCATTAATAGTTTTTACAATTGGAGCATTAATTTCATTTGGATTTACATTTGAGAAAGTTCGAGGAGCGATTTCTTTCATCTCTGCTTTAAATATCTCTTTTGTAAATATATTCTGATTTATAGCACCTGCTTGAGATTTTAATATATTTTCTTCTATTTTAGTCTCTGATTTTGCAAATTCTGATTTACTTCCATTTTTACTATTTTCACCATTACTTTCAAAATTAGACTCTTTCTGATTTTTGAAATGTTGAGCCGATAATTCCTCTTTTGTATCATTGAAAATAAATTTTGTATCGTTTGATTTATTATCAACATTTAATTTTGTATCAATTGATTTGGGATTTTGATTTAACAAATCAACATTTTGCTTTATTCCATCACTTAATATATTTTTGCTATTAATATTTTCAATATTAAATTTGTTCTCAATATTGCCAGATTGATTTAATTGTGATTTATCAGAATTAACATCACTAAATTTAACATTTTGTGTAATTAAAAAATCATTTAATTTCAAGCCGTCATTTGTAAACTCAGATTTTGAAGCTATATCTTGATTTTGAGATTTACTAGCTTTTTCAATTTTTATATAAGCATCTTTGTATTTTACAATATCTGATATAGAATCTTTTTTGTTTTCAATTATTATTTTTTGACTATTTTCTATAGCTTTTAAATTTAATTCGCCAATTGTACTATTTAAACTTTTAGATTTAGAATTTTCACTAGCTGCTATATGATCTAAAACATCAATTGCACTTACAACTTTTGGTGATAAATTTAACTTATTCCCTTTAATATTTTGTTCTAAAGTTTTTAAATCTTCTAATGAAATATTATCAATAGCACCAATTGTACTTGATACATTATCACTTAGTTTTTGCTTAATATTCTCCAAATGGTCAATATTTTTAACCATATCATTGGCGAAAAACTTTAAATCTTTGTCTGTTTGAATGTTATCAAAGTTAGCACCTTGATTAATATTATTTAAGTCACCAGCAGATAATATACTATAAACAAAAGATTTGAAATTATCAAAAGGTACTTCTTCAAAAGGGGTTTTCAAGTTAACATCTTCTTCTTTAAACTTTCCCTTCAGTTTTTGTAAGTTCTTATCAGATAATGCAATTAAAGCAGAAAACTTATCATCATTGCTTATTATGTTTGAGCTATCTTTAGAGTTACTATTAAAGTTATTCAAACTTGTAGTAACATTTATCCCAACACTTGTCTTATTTTTAGTTAAATCAATCATACTGGTGCTTCCTGCACATTTTATGTTTTTTTAAAAGGAACATCCATGTCCATTTCTTAATTCAGAGCTTTTTCATTCAGAATCGCCAAGCAAAAGAATTGCAGCAGCCTTCTGTGGTTTCATACTTTCAATTATCTTGCCAGCTTTTTTCTTTGACATTAATTTCAAAATATGAGCAGCATCTCTTTCATCTAATTGTTCTAATATTTTTGCAACATCTTTTGGATTTGCATTATTATATATTTTTGCAAAGTCTTGAAAACTTCTTTTTTCTAAAGTATCTTGCTTTGTAGCAATAAATTTTTCTTGTTCACTTGATCTTTGTTCAGCAATTTTTAGTTTATCTTGAGCATCTTTAAATTTTGAAACTAATTTTTTGATTGAATCTTGTAAATTATTTCCAAATCCTTGCACACTACCAAGTTTTTTTTGTACTCGTGATATAGAATCAAGGAAATAAGCAATTTTATTTTTATAAGTATTTAGAGAATCAATTATTCTTTTATTTTTTGCATATAATGAATCTTTCTCAGTTTGAAATATTTGCTTTTGAGCTACATCTCTATTCAATTCAGCCAATCTTTTCTCTGTTATTTGAACAGTTGGCTCAATATAAACAGTGTCTTTTTTAACTACTTTTAAAGTATCTCCCGGAAGTGGAGGATACCCCAACATATCAGGTTTATATTTATACAAGCCTGCAAGCATTACTAATAGCAAAGTAATAGATATTGAAGCTATAACAATAATTGTAAGTAATTGTTTTGAATTCATTTTATTTTTCTAATTATTTTCTTTTACTTTTTACAAGTTTTGTGCCAAAGAAAATACATATTTTTTACATTTTGAAATGAATAGAGAATAATGATATTTATTTCGTCACTCCGAAGGGTCGTTTGACCCAAATGAGGAGCCTCAATGTTTGGTAACTGTCGTTATAAATTTATATTTTGTGTCGGCAATGAGAGATTTGAATTCAGTTTTCAGTAATAAGTTTGGTTTGAGACTGTAATTAAAATAATTATATAAAGATGCGTCAATATTGTTGTTACTGGCAATAGTAGAACGACACTTCAACAATAAAAGACAATGATGAAATTAGGACGACTTGAAAAACTTGACTTGCGGACTTACTGGAAAAAGGAAGCAACTGACTTTACTCCTTGGCTTGCAAAGGAAGAAAATATTCAATTATTAAGCGATACAATTGGAATTGAACTCGAAGTTCAGAGCCAAGAAGAAAGTGTTGGACCTTTTAGTGCAGACATTTTATGCAAAGACACGATTAACGACCATTTTGTTTTAATCGAAAACCAACTTGAGAAAACCGATCATACCCATTTAGGACAATTAATGACTTATGCCGCTGGACTTGATGCTGTGACAATTATTTGGATTGCCCAAAAATTCACAGAAGAACATAGAGCAGCCTTAGATTGGTTAAACAGAATTACGGACGAAACATTCACGTTTTTTGGAATTGAAATTGAACTTTATAAAATTGGCGACTCTTTATCCGCACCTATGTTTAACATTGTTTCTAAACCTAATGACTGGACAAAGCAAGTTAAACGTTCGACAACTTCACAACCAGCGACCGACACAAAACTACTTCAACAAGAATTCTGGCAAGGACTGAAAGACTTTATGGAAGCGAAAAAGAGTTTTGTTAAAATGCAAAATCCTTTGCTTCAGCATTGGACAAATGTTGCAATCGGACGAAGTAATTTTCATTTATCTGCTTCAGTAAATTCCCGAGACAGTTCAATAAATATTTGGTTGAACATTATGGGTGAGCAAGCCAAAGAGAATTATGACAAACTTTATGAAACGGCTTACGAAAACTCGTTGACTGAAATAAATACTGACTTGGTTTGGGATAAAATGGACGGACGAAAAATGAGTGCTGTAATGTTAAAAGCACCTAGTGACTTTACAGACAAAAACGACTGGAACAATCAATTTCAATGGTTTAAAGACAACTTGGAACGATTTACAGAATACTTCAAACCTAAAGTAGCAAATCTTTGACGAGAGATAGAAAAACGAGTGTACAAAAGGCGTTTGGCAAAAAAGCGAGTTCAATAGTAAATCAATGTTAGATTCTTCATATCAAGTTAAGGATGAAAAAATAGCGTATTTTACTGCAAAGGGTCAATCGACCCCTGCAAAGATATTTGTTAAGTACTTAATTAATATGGGAGTTGCAATTGCAGTGGTTTTTCTTTCTCCCTCCCCTTGGAAAATTGCTATAACAATTTGAGATGTTGTATTTTTGGGGTGGGTTCTTAATTGGCTCTTTGAAAAGCAAATACCAGAAAAATGCTGAATCAAGTTCAGATTGACAGAAATGTAGGGCTTGTAGCATGCTCAACCCAATTCTAATGTTTTGGTAAGGCGAAATGTAAGTAAAAACCTGAATGACACAATTATTTTAAGTTCAGGTTTACAAAGTAGATTTATTTTTATGATTTTAATAAATTTTACAAGATATTTTGATTGAATTTTCTATTCTTTTACTTCTTTAACATAAAATAATTCTTGAGATCTCATTTTATTATCATAAATTTCAATATTAAGTTTATCAATTTTTTTCTTAAAAATACTAATTCTAGCGTTAACACTTTCTAATTCATTTGTGCAAACACCTAATTCTTCTTCAAGAATTAATTTATTTTTCTCAACTTTTTCAAGCTGTAAAGATAGGTTTTCAAATTCTCTTTTTTTGATTTTATAGCTTATTTTTCTAATTACTGGTATTGCACTCATAGTAAGAGAAGCAAAAGCAAGACCAAATATAAATATTGAAATAGAAACTGATATTAAAAAATCGTTGAATATTGGAGTTAAGTAAGTATGAGATGCGTATGTACCTCCGAAAAGTAGAATTGAAGCAAATAGATAGAATATATAAGCCAAACCAGTTTGTTTTTCAGTAAATGGTTTTAATTCACTTTTAATATATATTATTTGTTTATCATTTTTTCTAAATCTTAGATTTGATTTCTCATAATTTGTTTCTTTTTCTTTCTTTTCAGATTCCAAATCTCTCATTTCATCATTATGATTATCAACATCAGACTTTAGTAAATTGGTTTTAGAATTAACCTCAAAAACATAATCATCCCAAAGCTGTTTGATTTCTTCAATAATTTTGTCATGTTTATCTTCACCATCAACTATCAAATTGTACATTCTTAAAGCATCAATATAGTCATACCTAACTGATTTCGTAAATTTGTTTGAATAAAATGCAAATTTTTTAGTTTCAATTACTTCAAGAGCTAAATCGAAATCATATTTGAAAAAATTATTACTAATAAAAGTAGGTTCAAATCTAGTAAAATATCCTAACTTTCTAACAATGTCAAATTCATCATCAGTTAATTTCTCAAAAAGAGGAGATAAATTAACACTTGCACTTGAATAAGAATCTAACTTATTGAATTTATTATTATTATTTTGTGACATCAAATCGCTAAAACAATCTTTAACAAAAATTAAAGGAACGAAATTGTCATCATCAGATTCATTTTTATTACTTAATTCAGTTGCATTTAAGAAGAATAAATTAGCAGATTTCACATCAGCTCTATCAACAAAAAATTTTAAATTCTTTGAATTAATAAAATCAAAACAAGCAGCATTTTCAATAAATTCCTTTTGTTTAGTATTATAAATAGCAAGGATAGGACTTTTAAGATTTTCATAGGTTTGCAAAATATCTATTACTCTATTATTTTTTTTAATAGATTCATAAAGTAATTTACAAATTAATGGATTGCCGTGTGATAAATCTTCATAATCTTCAATATATAATTCAGGATTTAATCCTTGAGAAGAAAGATAATCTTCAATTTGTTCTTTTGAAAATCCATCTAAATATAATTCATAAAATCTTTCATCTAAAATGTTTTCAATTGTTACTAAAGCTTTTTTATCTAATATTTCACGACCAGAAAGTATAAATTTAAAATCAAAAAAGTTTGAAATTCGTAAATCATAATTATTTTTTGCAGGTTTGTAATATTTAAAATCATTAAATGAG
>JAYTXK010000031.1:0-6102 GCA_043743005.1 Ignavibacteriota bacterium | reverse complement strand
ATTCTGGCTACCTAAATTGGGATTGTTCTAAGGCTACTACTGGTGTATATATGATTCAGCTTAAGCATGGAAATAAAACAAATAATATTTCTGTGATGGTAGTGAGGTAGGTTTTTTTTAATACAAATTAAGAACCCCACCCCAACCCTCGCCCTAAAGATTTTAACAAGTTAAAATCGGGGAGGGAGAAATTAATATAAAACACTTTATTTCTCCCTTAGGGTCGAAATGACGAATAAAGAAATGAAAATGCAAAACCAGTAAAAACCCATAACCCCCTTTGAAAAATGAAAGATAAGAATTTGATGTTTGGATTTAAGATTAATTCGTAGGGGTTGAAATACCAAAATAAAAGAATTAAATATTAGTTTATTTAATATCGTTGTTTTTACTTTTTTTAAGTGGTTGCCAAATAATAAATACCAAGCAAGTAACAGATGTGAAAAATGATACTGTTCCAGCAGAATTAATCCTTATGTTTTTGTATTTATCAACAAACCAATGTTGCACATCCCAAATATTAAAATCAGTTAGATGATTATAAATTAAAGCCTCATTTAGCTTATAATCATAATAAATATTAAAAATATTGATTGGAGCAGAAAGGAAAAACAAAGCGAAAACCATAAAAAGCCACCCTTCATTTCTAAAGTGTTTTTTTAATGAAAAGATAAGTCCTAACATCAAAATAAAAGAAACGCCATAAGCAAAGTCTGTATAAAATGCAGTGATAGCATAAACATACATTGACTGCATTCTCATTGCATTTGTGTATTCTGGCTTTAGTTCAAATTTAGCATTTGGCAAAAAAATATCAAATGCAATTGCACTTCTAATTACTGAGCCACCCAGAAACAGAACAAAACAAATTAGTAATATGCTGATAAATGTCTTTTGTGTATTATTTAATTGCATTATTTATTCAATTAGTAAGTTAATATGAATACAAAAATAATTAAAGAGTTTGATTATTTTTAATGTTTTTATAAATTCCTTAAATAAAACTAAATTGAAATGATTAATTTAGTGTTTTATTGATTTACAAATTTATTTAATATGATTGAAAATACAGCTTTTTATAGTTTTGAAGATTTGCATACAATTTTTGGTGAAGCATCATTAAAAAATATTGACTTCAATATTAATCCATTTGGAGTAAGTATTGATACAAGAAATATCAAAGAAGGAAATATTTTTATTGCTTTTAAAGGTGAACATATTGATGGTCATACAAAGGTATTAGAAGCATTTGAAAAAGGTGCTTTAATTTGTATAGTTGAAGAAGATTGGTATAATATTAATAAAAATGAATTTGTAGAAAGTTCATTAATTGTGGTTGGTAGTTCATTAAAAGCAATAGCTGAGCTTGCAAGCTACCATAGAAAAAGGTTTGATTATCCGATAATTGCAGTGGCTGGTTCTAATGGCAAAACTACTACTAAAGAATTGATTTCACAAGTGCTTTCAAAAAAAGGCAAAGTACTTAAAACATTTATGAATTATAATAACCAGCTCGGTGTACCATTGATGTTACTATCTATGACTAATGAATTCAATTATTTAGTATTAGAAATTGCAACAAATGAACCGGGTGAAATAATGTTGCTTTGCAAAATAGCAAATCCAAATTATGGAATTATTACAAATATAGGCAAAGAACATTTAGAAAAACTATTTGATATTGATGGAGTTGAAATGGAGGAAACTTCACTTATAGCTCATTTGATGAAACATAGTGGCTTTGCTTTTATTAATGGTGATGATACTCGACTTATAAAA
Organism: Ignavibacteriota bacterium; assembly: GCA_043743005.1. Classification (GTDB taxonomy): domain Bacteria; phylum Bacteroidota; class Ignavibacteria; order Kapaibacteriales; family UBA2268; genus JAPLFM01. Next base: position 4,323 of record JAYTXK010000031.1, on the reverse strand, counting down.
TATACAAGATTGATAGACAAACATTTACTTTATGGAACTGAAGAAGGTTTTCATTTGAAAGCAAACGCTGAATATGATAATCTTTTGCACCCAAAAGTTCAATTTGTGTTTGAAGATCAGATGTTTGAAGCCAAATTAAAAACTATTGGATATGCTGGAGTAATAAATGCAACTGCAGCTGTGGCTGTAGCTTTGAAGCTCGAAGTACCTATTGAACAAATTAAAGATGCTTTGGAAGAATTTGAACCACAAAAGGGACATGGATATGGAAGAATGGTTATTGAAGAAAGAAATACTTTTAAAATAATAAACGATTGCTATAATGCAAATCCATCTTCAATGAGTATTGCTCTTGATATGCTTAGCCATATTGAAAGTAAAAGACGAATAGCTATTTTGGGTGATATGAGAGAACTTGGAGAAGCTTCCGAAGAATCGCATATTGAAATTTTAGAAAAAGCAATTAACATCGCTGATTTAGTTTATACTTTTGGAAATGATTTTAAAAAAGCAAATGATGAAATTCAAAGTAACAAAGTAAATTCATTTATAAATAAAGTTGAAATGATTAATGCAATTAAAGCGTCTGTACTGAGTGGAGATTCAATCCTTTTGAAGGGCTCAAGGGGAACTAAAATGGAAGAAATTTTAGAAAGTATATAAAAATTTTATATAATAATTAATTAAAATATGACAAACTTAGAAATCGATAAAATCAAACTCATTGATACACATAATATGTTTGCAACTATTTCTGAATTTCCCGAACAAGTGGGGAAAGCATTAGAAATTGGTAAGACAGCTCCTACGTTTAAAATAATACCTAAAAATATTCTGATATTGGGTATGGGAGGTTCTGCAATTGGTGGTGATTTGGTAAGATCTTATTTACAAAACATACCAGAACTTGAAAAACTTAATATAGTAATTAATAGAAATTACAATATTCCAAAATATATAGATGAATCTTGGTGCGTAATAGCGAGCTCATATTCAGGAAATACAGAAGAAACCTTATCTGGTATTGATAAAGTGAGAGAATATACAAATAATATTATTTGCCTTACTACTGGTGGCAAACTTGAACAATTAGCAAAAGAGCATGGATATGATGTGGTAAATGTTCCAACAGGACTTCAGCCAAGATGTGCCTTAGGATATGGATTTTTTATAATATTAAAAATAATTACTCGCAGTTTGAATTTATCGAATGAAATCCAAGATTTATTAAAATTTTCAATAGAAGAGACTCAAATTAAATTAGAAAAAAGGTCATTTGTTTTTACACAAATTGATGAAGAAAATCCTGCAATAGTACTTGCAAAATTGATTTATGGCAATATACCAACAATCTACTCTGCTACAGAAGGTACTGATGTAGTTAATATGAGATGGAGAGGTCAAATTCAAGAAAATGCAAAAAATCTTGCTTTTGGTGGATTATTACCTGAGGCAAATCACAATGATATTTGTGGATGGATAATGCCAGAAGATTTGCAAGATAGGTTCAAAATAATATTTATTGAAGATGATTTGGATAATGTAAGAGTAAAACTCAGATTTGGAGCATTAAAAACAATTTATGAATCTTTGGGTAAAGAAGTTACTTTAATAAAAGGAAAAGGAAAATATTTACTTACTAGAATCTTTGATTTGATTTATCTTGCTGATTGGGTTAGCTTTTATTTAGCAATGTTGAATAATGTTGACCCAACTCCAATTCCACTAATTGCTCAATTAAAAAAACACTTAGATAGTTACTTATTTTTAGATAATAAATAATAAAAATGCTATTAACAAATGAAATATTAGCTGAATTAACATTATCAGCAAAGCAAAATGATCGAAAAGTAGTTTTTACTAATGGAGTATTTGATATTCTCCATATTGGTCATGTTTCTTATCTTGAAAAAGCTAAACAATTAGGGAACATTTTAATTGTTGGTTTGAATAGTGATTCATCTGTAAAAAGATTAAAAGGTGATTCAAGACCAATTAATAATGAATTAGATAGAGCAAATGTACTCTTAGGATTGAAAGCAGTTGATTACGTTTGTATTTTCGAAGAAGATACCCCTTTAAATTTAATTGAAAAATTAATACCTAATGTATTGGTAAAGGGTGCTGATTACTCAATTGAAAATATAGTTGGAGCTGATATTGTATTGGATAATGGAGGTGAAGTGAAAACAATCACATTTATAGAAGGAAAATCAACTACTTCAACAATTGAAAAAATGAGGTCTAATTAAATATGTTAAGTTTTAAAAAATTATTTATTATTTCAACTTCATCTTTATTATTTTCAGCTTTTGCTTGTTCTGAATCAAAAAGTGAAATAAAAACAGAAAACAAAATAAATGCTAAAATAGAAACACCAGCCCCTAAAAAAGAATATAAGATTAAAATAATTCGTACTTGGCAGCATGATAATGAGGCTTTTACTCAAGGATTGATTTATCACAAGGGATTTCTTTATGAAAGTACTGGATTGAATGGTAAATCATCATTAAGAAAAATCGACCCTAAATCAGGTAAAATACTAAAAAATATTAAAATTACTGATAAATACTTTAGTGAAGGTATAACTATCTATGATAATAAAATTTATATGCTTACTTGGTTAAATAGAACTTGCTTTGTTTATGATTTAAATACATTTAAGCTATTAAATGAATTTAGTTATTATGGAGAAGGTTGGGGATTGACTACTCAAAACGATAAATTACTTATGAGTGATGGTAAAAATGTAATCAGGGTTTTAAATCCAGATAATTTCACTTTGGACAAAGTAATAAATGTACTTGATGAAAATTCTCCAGTTCAAAATATAAACGAGCTTGAACTTGTTGGTGATATTTTATATGCAAATATATGGCAAAGTGATAAAATTGCAATGATTGATATATCAACTGGCAAAGTAATCAACTATCTTGATATGTCAATGCTTAGAGATATGCTCCCAAGCACAGATGGAATAGATGTACTCAATGGTATAGCGTACAATAATGATACAAAAACATTTTATGCAACAGGCAAGAACTGGTCCCTATTCTTTGAATTTGTAATTGAATAAAAAAAAGACTGCCTTTTTGAGACAGCCTTTTAATTTTTTATTCTAAGCAAAGAACAAATTAATTGCCAATGTAAGAATTGTATTGACTTGCAGTCATCATTGAATTCAAATCTGATTGTGCAACTCCAGTTACTTTAAGCACCCAATTTGCATAAGGATCTACACTTACCAAACCTGGATTTGAAATAACATCAGAATTCCAATTTAAAAATGAACCATTTACTGGGCTAAAAGCATCAAATATTCCTGCATGACTAACTCCACCTTTTACAGAGAATATCTTAGATTTAGGTGGGTGTCTGATGATAATTGGAAGATCTTCTGTTATCTCTTCGCAAGGTGTAGCACCTTTAATAGCATTTTCAGTAACCCCAATTACTCCAGTAGAATCATCAATCATTTTAATCCACATATCATCTTCAGAATAATACCTATCATTAGGAATTGGTCTTACTAATGTTGATTTTGAATGAGAATTACCTGTATTTGAATTATTATCTACATTCAAACTTTTGGTATCGTTTGAACAAGAAAAAATTGCAAATGAAAAAATTGCTAAAGCAATTATAGAAAAAATTTGTTTTTTTGACATAATAGTCATCCTTGATTTATGTTTATAATATTAAACTATTTGGTATAAGTCCATTTTTTTATTAAATTGTAAGTTCTTATTGAAAAAATTCAAAGTATTAATTAAAAATTATGAATTTCAAATCAAAACTTTACATTACAGTTTTATTCTTTTTATCCTTATCGGAACTCTTATCACAAAACTTTAATGATTTAGAACTTAAATATAATAATGCAAATGGTAAGCCAAAAATAGAATTAGGTAATCAACTCTCTGAACTGTATCTACATTCTAATAATGAAAAATCTTTGTATTTTGCTCAACAGACTGTTATATTAGCAAATGATATGAATGATAATGAGCTAAAGCTAATAGCATACTACAACTTAGCAGAAGCTAATTTCAATATAAATCATAAATCTCAAACTGCTATTGATATTAACAAAAATGCTTTAGAAATTGCCAAATTATTACACAATAATGAGAAAATAGTTGTTATTAATAATTTATTAGGAGTAATTTATCAATACAAAGAACTATACTATAAATCAATAGAGTATTTTAAAGTTGCAGAGGCTATCTCATTAAAAACAAATGTTTTAAGCGACCAAGCAAGTCTATATAACAACATAGCAATTTCATATAAAAACCTCGGAGATATAGAGACATCAATTGT
>JAYTXK010000030.1:0-7468 GCA_043743005.1 Ignavibacteriota bacterium | reverse complement strand
GGCATAAAATAAAATTTGTAAATTGAATTCTTTCCTATAAATTTATATCCTATATCAAAAGTTGGATAATGAGTTTTGGAATTGTCAGCAAAATCATTAAAAAAACAAAGATAACCAATTCCTATTTCAATTTGTCTTACATTCCCAAATGAATAATTAAAAGCAGAAGCAACCGAAGGAATTCCAAGAAAATTACCACCTATTTTAAAGTTTAAATTATCATAGTTAAAAACAAATTTATTAGAAATTTCTCTTTCATAAAATATACCTCCAATAATTGCATTACCTAAAATTTCAGCATAAACAACATTTTTGTATTGTTGAATTGAGTCTGTTTGACAGTATAATAAAGAAATATTGGAAATAGTAAATATCAAAACTGTTAAAAATAATTTCATTTTAATAATCATAATTAATCTACTAATGACTTATAAAACGAGTCCCTAATATGATTTTCCCAAATACCATCAGTACTAACTGCACCATCATAAGGCATTGCAAAAGCAATGAAATTTGTTTTAGGAATTGGGTTTGAACTTTCAAGAGTTAACCAACCACCAGGATACTTAGCCATATTTTAACTTAATATATATGTAATTTAATAAACTTACATAAGATAATATAATTTTTTTAATATAGCAAGAAAAAGTTTCCCACAAAATTGCCACAGCAATTAGTCTTCCGCCATCTATATTTGATTTTTATTTTGCAAACCAATTGTTGTCGAATCGATTATATTAAGATTTTTTAAAATTGACTTATTTAATCGGCTGTCCGATAAAAACTTTGAATATTGATTTAATAGCAACATATAAATATTACAAAAGACTTGACTTTTTCTTTTACGATTTGCATCTGATATTGTGCTACGTTTGAGGAAATATTTCATACCCAAATGGTTGATTCTACCTTCGCAGGCTAAAAATATCCCACATATTTCTCTAAGGGAGTTGCAACCACTTAGAACCATGTATAGCATTGTTTTTAAATGAGCTTCTGTTGTGAAAGTTTTATAATACTTATCACTTCCTAATTGCTTGGCTGTCCGACGAATTTTATACAAATCTAATAAATTAATTACTTGACTTATGATAGGATTTCCTGAAAATTTGCTATCTTTGTACATTGTTATACTTTTGTTTTTGTGGTAATTTCAAATATAACAAAGGGAAAGTTTGTTTATACTACTTTCCCGATTTTATTTTTTATCGGACAATAGTATATTAATTTTAATTTCTTCCTGTATTCAAACAAAAGAAGTTACTTCATATAAATGTCCTATGAAATGTGAAAAAGAAAAAACTTATGATAAAGCTGGCAAATGTCCAGTTTGTAAAATGTCTTTGAAAGCAGTTGTTGAAAATTCTAAAAAAGATTAATTAGTTATTATGATTCTCATTTCAAACTTGATTCAGGTTTTTACTTGTATTTGCTTTTCAAAGAGCTAATTAAGAACACACACCTAAATCCTCTCTCAAGAGAGGATTTTAAGAAAAATTCCACTGCAATTGTAATACACTTATTTATCAAGTGCTTAACTAATATTTTTGCAGGGGTCGATTGACCCTTTGCAGTAAATAGCATTTTTTTGCATTAATTCCCTCCTCCCCAATTTTAACTTGTTAAATTTTTAGGGGAGGAAAGAGGTGGGGTTCTTCAAAATTTAAATACTAAAAACACACGAATATGTATTATTGACGTATTAATTTAGATTATATTGCGTATTTTGTTTTAATATTGTATTTCAAAGTTAATAAAATTTTCTTTAAATATTTCTTAAAAACAAATAATTATTTTGAATATTAATTTTTTTAAAGTAAGTTACAATTATAATAATTGTATTTATAATTTATTAATTTTTTTTTAGAGGAAATCTATGTTTTTTGCAGAAACAAATTCTATTTGGGAAAGATTTACCCCCCCACCTGCAGATAGACCAATGGTTTTTCCTAAAATGTGATTTGTTCCTAACAAAGGCTTTTTCAAAACAGAAGGGGTAGATATAAGCGATCCAAATAGTAAAGGAACACTAAGAATAGAACTTATAAATAGGATATTAAATTAATGAAAAATGTTATTTATATTTTTCTATTTATATCAATGTGTATAAATATGTTTTCACAAGAATCTTTATTTATAAATTCCAATGATAGTCAAAAGCTTAAAAAAGATACAATTTTAATAGAAAGTTGGGTGAAATTAGAAACTGGAATAACTTACTTGAATACATTGCAAGAAGGAAAGCATGATGCAAGTCAGTTATTAAATGATATTAGAATTAGATTTTTTAATGTTTTTTCTATTGAAGGTGGAATTTCATTTATACCAGAATCTTTTGCCAAATTGGGAATTAATTTCCATGTAAATGATCTTTCAATTTCAATAATAGGCCTTAATTATTTAGAAAAACCAAGTGATGTGAGTTCGAATGGAGGCATTTGGTTTGGATATATGCCAATAAAATCAAAAAATGATTTCGATTTTTTTTCTAGGATTGGATTTCTAAGAAATAGAACTGCAAAGGAATTTATTTACAATACAATTGCTTTAGAAATTGGATTGAAATATAATATTAATTAACAAAATAAAAAGAAAATATGAAAAAATATATGTGTTTATTGTTTTTAATATCTTATAACTCTTTGTTTTGCCATAAAGAATGGGTTCATGAATATATATTAAAAGAATCGTATAAATTAATCTTTAATGAATATGGTAATATTCCAAAACTTGCAAAAGCTTGTGGATTTGATGATTATGAAAATAAGCACTTACCTAATATTCCAAGCGAAAAAGAAGCAATAGAAAATGGTGTTTCTTTAAACGGAATGCAAATCAAACTTCTTGAAAAAGTTGAAGAATTAACTTTGTACTTAATACTATTAAATAAACAAAATAAATTACTTCAAGAAAGGATAACATCTTTGGAAGGAAGAAAGTAAAATGAGAAAGATAATTTTATTTAGCATAAGTATAATATCAATTATACTTATGAGTAGCAGTTGTGGGAGTAATATTGCTCCTATCAAAATAGACCCCTGTGAATCTTACGATAGTCTGCCACCAAAGATATTAGTTTATGAAAATTTAGAGGATTCAAGTTATTTGATTGATAAAACTTTTTTTGCAGGGAACTCAATTACTTTCAAATGTTCAAAAAAATGTGATACATATTATTGGCAGCTTGGTACAGATGATAGGCGATGGACTACGAAAGATGTAAGTTTTAATTTTGGTTATATAACTAAATATACTGGTCCAATAAAAGTCAAATTAATTACGTTTAATTCACAAGATACAATTTGCAATAAAAATGACGATGGTAGAGATACGATTATTCAAGATTATCAAGTTGAAGATCCGATTACAACTCCTTCTACTATTTTTGGTACTTTTATAGGAACAAGTACACTTAGTCCTAAAGATACTTTAGAAATAAGGATTTTTAAATGGAAAAATGAGTATCCAGCTATATTTGGCTTACCAACTTCATTATGTAATGAAAGTAGCTTTAATTTTACTCCAGAAACTTTAATTTCACATGGTTGGAGAAGTTTATGGATAGCTAAATACCCTGGAGGACCTTTAAATTCAGGTCCGTGTCTTGATTTATGTGGAAAAGGATGGATGGAAGATAGTAACAAAGTTATTATTAAATACAACATTCCAAAACCAGAATTGATTCACCCTGAAAAACCTGAAAATAGATTATTCGGCGTTTTTACTGGAATTAGGAAAAATAAATGAAAAAAATAATTTTAAAAATAGTTGCATTTTTCTTTCTAAGTACTTATTTATTTTCACAGGCACCTATTACAATAGATAATACTAAAACAACAGACCCAGATGCACCATCTTCTCTGAAATTCACTTTAAGACCTAACTCTTTTAGATGGGTTAATCAGCAACTATTTGATACATATTCTGATGAAATTACAAACCCTGATAACCTTTTATCTCCATTTTATCAAGGAGGTAATGACATTATTAGTATAATAAAAGATTTTAAAGATTATAAGATAGAAGATGGTTGGGAACTATTAGAAGAAGATTTTGGATTTGATTGGATAAATGGAGTGAGGGTTAATCAAGCTCAAAAAGAAATAATTGTTACTTTAGATAATTGGGCTGATTTTGTCTTTGATGAAAATTACAAACTTCAAAGTTTGAACGAACTTGAAAAAGAAATAAAACAAAATAAAAAATTACCTAATATTCCATCTGCAAATGAAGTAAAAGAAAATGGTTTGAATTTAGGTGAAATTCAAGCAAAAATGATGCAAAAAATTGAAGAGCTTACTTTATATTTAATTGCACAACAAAAGAAAATTCAAGAATTAGAAACTATTATAAAAAATAAATAAAGGTAACACAAATGAAAAAGATATTTTTTTTATTAGTTCTAATATTTCTTGGAGCATGCGAAAAAGAAGATGGTCCTCCAACTCTTACTGACCCTACTGAAATTGGAGCTAATACTGTATCATTTATAGTAAATGGCGAAATATGGGTACCAAAAGGTAAAAATGATTTTTCACTTTATAACCATACTTTATCGAAAACATTTATTTTTTTAAAAGATATTAAAAATAAAAACTCGTTTTTACAATTTGAAACTCAATTAGTTAATTATAAAAATAATTGTTTCTTTAATTTTACAATAGATAGTATTGATAAACCTGGTAGATATAAAATTCAAAGAGGAGATTTATTTAGAGATCACTTTCCAAATGATAGAAAATTTCATAAGAGTTTTGTTTATAATAATGTTGAATATGAAATTGATACTCAATATCCTGATTCAAGTTATATTGATATTACTAAAATAAAAAAAATTATTGAAATAGGTAGTATTAATGATATTGATCCAAGTGATACAAATTATATTTTAAGTTATCCTTCATCATTTATATCAGGAAGATTTAGAATAAGAGGTAAAAGTCAATATGGACGAATCATTGAAATTACAGATGGAAGAATGGATTTAACAATTAGCACTGGATTTACTAATTAAAAATTTTATTTTTACAACTTTTATCAACTTTTTATATCTTAGTAGAACTAATTTTTATCACAAGGAAATTTAAATGAGATTTATTTTATTTTCAGTATTTTTATTCATAATACTTAATACTAGTTATTCACAAAATGGGTATGTCCCAGATAGTACCTCATTGTTTTTTGGACAAAAAAATATTCAATCAAGTTTTGATTCAACTTTTAATAATTTGGATACTTCATTTTTGCCTGTCAAAGTATTCATTGATAAAACATTATGGACTTTTCAACCTGAAAATTATAGTGGAACAATTACTTCAGATACTTTAAATGTACTTAAATTTTATCAAATTTATTCAAGTATAAGAAATTCACAATACCAAAAGCCTGATAAATATGTAAAAGTAGATTCTTTAAAGAAAATTGTTTTAAATTATGAAAGTAGATATTCACCAATTGGAATGATTTTCTATAATTACTCTAAAATCAAACATAATGCTTTTGATGATACACTTCTAACCATAAATAATGGAGCTATTTTTGATGTACTTGGTAGGTCTGCATCTCCATACGAAATGGGAATTTTATTTGCTGCATCACAATTTAAAAATTATTATGAAAATGGCAATATTAATTTTAAAGACATTCCAGCAGGTGATGTGATTATTGATAAAGATGCTGATGTTAGGTTTATTTCTAAAGCTGAAGTGCAATTAAAAAGTGGTTTTCAAGCTATGAATGGTTCTAATTTTCAAGCAAAAATTCAATATTATGTACCATGTCAAAGTAATATAAATGAATTTAATTATTATAAAAGTAACCCAAAAGATATACTTCAAGATTCTCAATTTCAAAATAATTTCAATTCTAATAAATTAGAAAATGAATTTAATATATTTCCAAACCCAGCTAAAGATATACTTAATTTGACGTTTGTAAATAATAACATAATTGAAGATAAAGATTTGACAATAAAAATAGTAAATAGCTTTGGAATAACAGAATTAGAATCAGTTATGAAATTTCATTTTGGAATAAATAACTATAAAATTGATATTGATCATTTACAAAATGGTATTTATTATGTAATTCTTAAAACTACAAACTCACAGCTTCTGCAAAGATTAGTAATTTTAAAGTAGTGGCAATGATATGAAAATAATAACAATCGTTATATTAGTTTTAATATTTTGTATTTCAAGAAATATAGTTTTAGCTAAAGATGACATTTATGTAAGTCCGGGTATAAAACTCGGATACCAATTTGGCAAGGATGGAGGATTTATATTTGGAATTGAAATTAGTGCTGTTCAAGTTGGTAAGTATACTGCTATTGGAGGTGTTTTAGATTTAGATTTTTGTAAGGATAATACAATGTTTCACATTGGTTTTCAACAAAGTGCTTTACCAATAGGCTATGATTTAGGTCCAAGTTTGTATTTTAAAGATAGTAAAACATATTTTGGGTATTCAGCTAATATATTTTCAGGATTTATAGCAATGCCATTTTATGGCATTAACTACTTCCCCTCTGAAAAAGTTACAATCCATGAAGCAGGTTCTTATTTGAAATATCCTATCACAATACATTAAACTTAAAATTAAATTGAGCGTTTATTATATTCCAAAAAGCTCCTAAGAAATAGGGAGTTTTTTTTTTATAAAATTATCATCTTTCAAACGTGGACTTAAAAATATAAATACACAAGTAAAAGTATGAAAGCAAAAATATAATTTGATTGTATTTTTAAATCTAATAGAATTTCTTTAATTTTGGAGATATTATTTTTCCAAAAATGAGAAAGTTTATGCAAATTAATAAAATTTTAGTTTTAGGTGCTGGTCAAATGGGTAATGGAATTGCTCATGTTTCAGCACAAGTTGGTTACAATGTTGTATTATGTGATTTAAATCAAGTGAAATATCAATTAATCATTATCTTTGATAACTACTTTTGTACCTTCTTTAATTTCCTTTTTGATGATTGTCATTAGTTTATGAATGCTTCTTTCATCTTCTGCCATAAGCTCTGCAAAAGCTAATGATTTACATTCGTGCATAATAAACCCAAAGCCACCATCAATTTGCTTTTCTTTTGATTGTATATCAATTTTAGGATATAAAGATTTTAAAACTGTTTTAATAGTATTTAATTGAGATTCTTCTTGAGGTACAGTAATTACTAAATACAAAGGAACAGGTTTACCCAAATATTCTAGAAGAATACCATCAAGTTCGCCCATAATTATATCTTCTTCTTTTGAAATTACTCCATCAGCATTAATTAGTTCATGAAAAATTTTACTAATATGCTTTGCTTGTTCTTCAGGTGGTTGAGCCTCGATTAAAAAATCTTCCAAAGATCTTTTAATATTGTCAAATCTTTCAATTTCCTTACTATCACCTATGTGTGGATTGTGCAAAAAGTCTTCTTCGTTTATCTTAACACCCCAGTCATTAGCAAATTTCT
>JAYTXK010000029.1:0-5043 GCA_043743005.1 Ignavibacteriota bacterium | reverse complement strand
TATTATAGTTTCATCAAACAATAAAGATACAATAAGAAAAATTGAAGTATGCAAAGAATAAAATATAAATATTTATAATCTTAACATAAAAATCTATAATACATTAATTTTCAAACTTGTGTAACCGTGTAACTTTGCTTCTAAGATATCATTTGATTTTATTTCACCAACTCCACTTGGAGTGCCTGTAAAAATCAAATCTCCTTTTCTTAAGATAAATACACTAGATAAATAACTAATTAATGTTTCAACGTTTCTTTCCATTTCGTATGAATTCCCTTTTTGCTTCAATTCTCCATTTATGTATAATGAAATATCAAGATTATTTACCCCCTCTTTTATTTGATTAATAGGAATAATTTCAGATATTGGTGCAGAGCCAGCAAAACCTTTTGCTACTGCCCAGGGCAATCCCTTTTCTTTGGCTTTGCTTTGCACATCTCTTAAAGTAAAGTCCAAGCCTATTCCAACACCAGCAATGTAATCTTTAGCTTCTTCTACTGTTACTTGAAAGCAATCTTTGCTTAATACAATTACAAGTTCAACTTCGTGGTGAACACTATTTGAAAATGAAGGTATTTTGAAAGTTGAGCCATTTTGTAAATATGCCGATGGTGGTTTCAAAAATACAATTGGTTCATCAGGAATGGTATTTCCAAGCTCTTTAGCATGCAAAGCATAGTTCCTACCAATGCAATACATTGTTCCAATTTGCATTTGTCTATTATCGGGAAACGAGTAATTTAATTCCATGTTTTGTAAGATTTATTTTAAGTTGATTTTATAAATAATAATTTTAGTTTAAATAAATATTCTATTTTGAATAAACAAATTTACAAAATTATTTTATTAATTTCACAAAAAGACTTGTTTTTATATTGCTTTGTCGAGACCAAATAATACCCAACCACAAATATTAACATCAGCAACATATACCTTGCCCAATCCGAAAGAGTAGGTATATTTGCATCGGTGGCTAAAATTGCAGGTCCTCCGGGGTCATCAATTACTCCATTTACTATTCCGTCAAAATCTCCGGGTCCTCCATCAGTTAGAGTTAGAGTTACAACAGCAGTCTCTTTTTCCAAAAGAGTTTCTGTAGAAAAAACAGCATTACTAAAATTTGAATATTGACCATTTGGAAGTAATTTTCTGTATGTGTAATTATTCAAATTTGTATATCCATGAAAATATAATTTAACTATTGCAGATGAAGCGTTAATTTTAAATGACATCAATCCTAATGGGTAATTATATAAATTTTCACTTGCTGAGATAGTGCCTATATTATACAATGAATCATGACTTGTAGATTCAATTGTAACATAAGTGTTTGTATTTGAATTTAATATTGTTTCAACATGTACTTGCAAAGTATCATCAATTCCATCTTGATTACCATCAATGATTATTGATTCTTTTGTGGTAAAGCTCTTTTCTTCACCATAGCCAGTGCCACCATTGCTTGTAGTTGCATAAGCTCTTATATAATATTGTGTTTTTGGGCTTAAGCCACTTATTTCAGAATTAAATGCACTTGCACCACTTCCACCAGATTTTTTTGTATTTAAATTTGTTATAGGGTTAGGACTTGTACTCCAAACAATTCCTTTATCTGAAATAGATAAATTACCTACTGATTCAATATTCCCACCAGACATTGCAAATTTATCTAATATCCTAACAGCAGTAGTAGTGCTTAAAATCGGAATGAATTCAAATACATACGCTGCACCAGCTGCATCTACATAATTTAAATTATTTTCGTCATAATCATTTCTTTGGGCAGAAGCAAAAATATAATCGCCTTGAATTGCAACTGAATAACCAAAGTAATCATTTGCAGCTCTGTCACTTTGAACAATTTTTTTTAATAAGCCCCAATTAGCTGTACCACCTTGATCTTTTTTATAAATATATACTGCACCTGATGAATTGAATGCATTATCATTATTTTCATCATAAGAGCTATATGGCTCGCCAATAGCCATGTAATTGCCATTTATTGATACAGATTGACCAAAATAAGATTGCATCTCTCTACTTGGTGCCGTCATTTTTTTAAGCTGCCCCCAATTGTCTGCCCCTCCCTCATCTTTGGCAAATAAATAAGCAGAGCCACTAATGTCCAAATAATTTAGTCCATTTTCATCTTCATCTTCATTTTTAGCACCTATTATTATATAATCTCCAGATATTGAAACTGATGAACTAAAATGATCGTATGCTTCTCTATCACTTGCAACAATTTTTTTGATTTGTCCCCAGTTATCTGCTCCACCTTGATTTTTCTTAAAAATATAAGCAGAACCACTCTCAGTTAAAGTGTTTAATCCATTTTCATCTTCAGCTTCATAATTTGCCCCAACTACAATATAGTCTCCACTAATATCAACAGATTGACCAAAGAAATCAGTTACATCTCTATCGCTTGCAACAATTTTTTTGATTTGTCCCCAGTTATCAGCTCCACCTTGATTTTTCTTAAAAATATAAACAGAGCCAGCATAAGCTAAAGTATTTCCTCCACTTGCATCTTCATCTTCGCCAGTTGCCCCAACCACAATATAGTCCCCTTCTATGCTAATGCCTGTATCACCAAAGAAATCATTAAAACTAGCGTCTAATCCCTCTAATTTCTTTATTTCTCCCCAGTTATCAGTACCACCTTGGTCTTTTTTATAAACATAAACACCACCATAATATGACGCAGTATAAACAGAACCAACTATTATATAATCTCCATAAATATCAACAGAGCTACCATAAGCTTCATATCCATAAGATTGTTGGTCGCTTGGGACTAATCTTTTTATTAAAACCCACTGATTATTCGAATTCCTTTTATAGACGAAAGCAGCACCATTATCATCACCAGGGTCTGTATCGCTACCTTTAGAGCCTACAACTGCATAATCGCCATAAATGCTCACAGCTGCACCAAATTCGTCAAAGTTGTTTCTACCAGAAGCTACAACTTTAGAATTTTGTATAATTCCTTGACTGAAAAGATTATTTGAGGTGAAAATAAAGTAAAGAAATAAAACAAAAAATAGTTTATATCTTAATATATTAGATTGCATAAAATTGGAAATTCTACACAATAATAGCCATTGGGTTAAAAACATATTCATCCTTGAATAATATAATCCATTAGTATTGTCTTTACTTGTATATCGGTTAATTACTTACAATACTTAAGCCAAGATGTATATTGAAAATTTATCAATTTCAAAACTTAACAATAATTCCAAATTTTGTAGTTACATAATATTGAATTCTTTTGGCTTGGGTGTAATATATGAGAGGTTTGTGTAATTGGTAGATTATTCAAAACATATTTTTGTAAAATTGAAATCTTAATGAGAAACTAATATTTTTACATATTTAGTTGATATTCCATGACTAATTTTTATAAAATACATTCCATCTAATAAATCTAAAGTTTGAAGTGTTAATTCTCCTCTAATGTAATCGTATTCTCTAATACTTGGAAATATATTAATTTTTATTTTATTCCCGAATAAATCAAATACTTCAATTTTACTAAGATCAAATTTATACATTGGGCTATACATAAGTCCAATTTTGGTAAATGTATTTGCAGGTAATGGGAATGGATTTTGCGTAAATAAATCTACTAAATCTTCAGTTTTGTCTTCAATATTACTATTATTTGAATCATCAATATATTTGTAAATATTTTTAGCTCTTTTATCATAACTTTGTAAACTATGTATTGACATAAACATTACATTATCAAAACTATTGAAAGAATCTCTGTTGTAATCTAAGTTTATTTTGGTATTATAATAATTCCATTTTGAATTTTTGAATTGATAGTAGTAATTTTTGTTACTTATACAATATATATAATTGTTAAAATAAAAAAATGTATTAATTGATTTAAGGTTTTCATTATTAAAAGTACAAATTAAATTCATTGAATCTGAAAGTACTTCATAAAAATAAAGTAATGTATCAGCATAATTATTACTTAATATGTCGTTATTTACAAATGATAAAAAATAACTTTTATTTTTTAATAAAGAATATGAGTTAATATTTAGTTTGTTATTCTTTGTATCTGTATAATATCTTTTCCAAGTTTTTAAGCTATCTTTAGAAATATAAAGAATTATTTTTGAAGAATCATATAAACTTTCGTCAGTGCCAATAACTTTTGGTATATGATATCTAAGTTCGTTTGAATTTATTAATATATCATTATTATTATTTGTAGTGATATAATTTATTTTTAAAGAGTCGAAATAGACTTTTGATATTATATTGAATTTTTTGTCTAAAACATAAATATTAGAATAAATATTGTCATAATTGTAAGATGAAATAGCAAAATAATATAAATCCTTAATTTTAATCAAGTTAGAATGGCTATGGTATGAATTGGAATCTAATGTTTTAATCGTAAAACTTTTACAAGAATCAAAGCTTACATATAATTTGTTCCTATCATAATCTGTTTTAAAAAATGCAAAAGTAAAATCATCTTGAATAAAATTATACTTTGTATAAAATGAAGTGTTTTTTAAATTATTATTTACTAAAGTTGGAATCCATGTAGCACCAGCATCAGAAGTTAAATAAATATTACAAGAATCATTGATAACAATTCCATTCGATTTATCTTTAAAATTTGAATGATAAGTATATGAATATGTTTTAATAAAAGATTTTAGACTTGCTCTATTTGTTGAAATATTGTATTTTATAATTAATTTATCATTACCAACAGCTAAAACAAAACTTGAATCAATATCTAAAATATCATTAATTTGAAGCTTATTATTATAATCATTAAAATTCAAATTTGTAGCAGTATTTGAAAGATAATTATTACCATCCTTTGACAAAATATTTATATATTGATTATTAGAATTTAATTTGTACTGGAATAGATAATTATTTGACTTTATTGAATAGTTTGTATCTTCATGAGTTAGTGAGTCTAATTTATTAAGTGTAACATTGTATTTTATTATATTATTTTTTTCTTTAAATAAAATATTATTACTAAACAGA
>JAYTXK010000028.1:0-2017 GCA_043743005.1 Ignavibacteriota bacterium | reverse complement strand
CGATTTTTGACTTTATGTCAAAAATCTTTGGGCGAGGGCTGGGGTGGGGTCAAAAATGCTTTTTGAAACACAAAAACTAACATTTTAATCTTTGATTTTCTCGAAGTGAAACAGTAATATTTTTTTATTATCTCGAGCATAGCGAGAAGTCAAGTGTTTGTATTTGGTTTTTCTTCTGTCATGCTGAACTTGATTCAGCATTTTACTGATTTTTTGCATTTGTTTTTAGTTCTTGCATTAATTATATTTTACAAGTAATGACTTAATTTAATAGAAATTAATTAAATTGCAATATCTTACTTCATTACTTTAAAATAAATGAACAAAATAATACTAATTCTACTATTTGCCTTTGCTTTGCCAAGCCTTAGCCAATCAATTTCTATATATGATATTGATACTACGAATTACCCAATTATAAAAGCAAAATTCTATGCTTTTGATAAAGATGGAAACGTTCAAAAACCTACAAAAGAACAATTAAAAATAATAGAAAATGGTATTGAAAGAAAAATATTAAGTGTGAGCTGCCCTAATAGTGAACCTAAAGCTCTTTCTTCTGTTTTAACTTTTGATGTGTCTGGCTCTATGTCAAGTGTAGTAAATGGAGTTTCAAATTTGGAACTTGCAAAAATGGGTGCTACTACTTGGATAAATTCTCTAGATTTAAAAACAAACAAAGTTGCAATTACTTCTTTTGATCATCTTAATTATATAATTCAAGATTTTACTGGAGATAAAAACAAATTAGTAAATGCTATTTCTAAGCTTATACCTCAAGGTGGCACTGACTACAACCAAGGATTTATTGAGCCTATGGGTGGTGGAATTCTTATGGCAAAAACTGGTATTAATAAAAGAATTATTATATTTTTATCTGATGGGCTTCCAAATTTTGAACCTGAAGTCCAAAAAATAATAAATGAAGCAAATGCAAATAATATTACAATATACGCTCTTACTCTCAATATGCCTTGTCCTCAAAATCTTAAAGAAATTTCCCTTAAATCTGGTGGCTTTTGGTATGAAAATGCTACTTCTTTAGAGCAAACTAAAAATGTTTATTTAGATATTATGAATAGGTCTCAAAGTGAACCATGCGAAATTACTTGGGAAAGTGGTATTAATTGTAATGATTTTCTAGTTTCTGCTTTTATTGATTGGGAGCTTAATTCAAATATATTTAAATTTGTTAATTCTTATAAATCTATTATTAACATTGGTTTCAATAAAATATCTTCAATTGTTTTTAAAAACAAAGAAATAAACAAAACTCATGATACAACTATCATAGTTCAAGCTATTGGAAGTGAGGTTAAAATTTCAGATATTAAATCATCTAACCCAATTTATGACATAAATCCAAAATCATTTATTTTGAAAAATGGAGAAAATAAAAATTTAATAATTAGCTTCACTCCAAATGATAACCTTTATTCATTCGCTAAATTTGAATTCATTAATAATAATTGCCCTCAATATTTTTATAGTTCAGCATTTACTTCAAAATCTTTTATTATAAACAAAACTCTTAAATTAACTTTCCCAAATGGAGGGGAAGTTTTTCCTGTAGGTATTGATACAAATATCATTTGGGAGGGAATCTCACCAAGTGAAAATGTTAAAGTATCATTTAGCAATGATAGTGGAAAAGTATGGCAAAATCTTACAAACCAAGCTAATAATCTTAAATATAATTGGAAAAATATACCCAAGCCTAAAAATAAAAAAAGTTTAATTAGAATTGAGCAAACATCCAATCAACTTTATAAAAATGAAATACTTGATAAAATCTTTGAAGGTGTTTATGGTTATTTTAATAATATATTTTGGAGTCCTGATGGGAAATTTGTTTCTTTATGGTGCAATGATAATACTGCTAAAATATTTGAAGTTCACTCTGGTGAAATATTTAAAACTTTAATTGGACATAAAGGTAATATAAATATGTTAACTTGGAGCCCTGATGGTACTAAAGTTGCGACTGCGAGTCAAGATAGTTTAGCTATAATATGGG
>JAYTXK010000027.1:0-4579 GCA_043743005.1 Ignavibacteriota bacterium | reverse complement strand
TTGCCAATTGAAGAAAGATTTTCTTTGATACATTATGTTAGAAGTTTGAACAGTGATTCGCCAAAAGTAACTGAAGATGAACTTTCTGAAATAGATTTGACTTATAATCTATCTAATAGTAGAATAACTAAAGCTCAAATACCAGTTTCAAAAGCTACTGAAATTATAATAAAAGAAGATAACAAACAAACTAAAATAAACGAGATAATTGCTAAATCTGAAAAAGATGAAAAAGGTAAATCTTTAACTGCATTAATTTGCAATAAAGATAAAGCTATGAAATTTTTATTAGATAATTCTAATTGGAAATCTAATTCAGGTGAATTTTTAAAATCAGTTTCTTCATCAAGTCCTCGTAATGGATTTAAAACTGAAATTTCTAAACTTTCTAAAGATGAATTAAATAATGTTTATGGTTATTTATTGAGTCTTTACAATAATTAATTAAATGAAAATCTTAAAGATTATCGTTCTTTGTATTATCTTTTATTCTAATTATTTTATTTGTTTTTCTTTTGTTGAAGAAGGCAAGCAAATTGAAGTAGGAATAAGTGATAAAGAAATGCTTGGTAAACATATTCCATTAGATTTGAAGTTTACAAATTCTGATGGAAAAATTGTATCTTTGAAAGATATAATAAAGAGACCTACTTTGGTTTCACTTGTTTACTTTAATTGTCCTGGAATTTGTAGTCCTTTATTAAATGGACTTACAGAGGTAATTGATAAAGTAAATTTAGAACCAGGCAAAGATTATGATATACTTTCTATTAGCTTTGACCATAATGAAAATTCAATTGTCTCAGCTAAATGGAAAGAAAAGCATATTGGCGAATTAAAAAGGAAAATTCCTGAAGATGCTTGGAGGTTTATGACTGGCGATAGTGCTTCGATTAGACAACTTACAAACTCACTTGGGTTTTACTTTAAAAAAGATGGTGAAAAAGATTATTTGCATGCAGCAACTTTGATAATGATTTCACCTCATGGAAAAATTACTCGCTACTTATTTGGCACTGACTTTTTACCTTTTGATGTAAAGATGTCAACCATTGAAGCAAGTAGGGAAATTGATAGACCTACAATTAGCAAAATATTAGATTTATGTTTTAAATATGATGCACAGGGTAGGAAGTATGTTTTAAATCTTACTCGTATTTTAGGAACTTTAATGTTATTAACAATTGGTATTTTTGCTACATATTTGATTAAAAGTAGCAAAAAGAAAAGAAAAAGTCATTTAGATCAAGGAGATACAATTTAATGTCTGCTGAAGTAAATAATAGTGTTAGTTTTTATAAAACCGAAAAAGGCATAGGTGCTTGGCTTTATACTACAGACCATAAAAGAATTGCAATTATGTACTTAGTTGCTATTATGTCATTTTTTATAGTTGGAATGATTTTGGGATTGTTAATGAGGATAACAGTTGCATTTCCACAAAATTCATTTATAAACATTGACGCTCAAACTTATAATTCGATTTTTACTTTACATGGTATGATAATGGTATTTTTAGTTATCATTCCTGGTATTCCTGCTGTTTTTGGGAATTTCTTTTTGCCAATTCAAATTGGTGCAGATGACGTTTCATTTCCACGAATAAATATGTTGTCTTTTTATTTGTATGTATTAGGTGGTTTATTAGCTGTTTATTCAATTGCTCAAGGATTATTTCTTGGTGGTGGAGTAATTGATACTGGCTGGACATTTTATGTTCCATATAGTTTGAATACTCAAACCTCAGTTGGATTACCATTATTTGCAGCATTTCTACTTGGATTTTCTTCTATTCTTACTGGTTTAAACTTTGTTTCTACAATTCATAGAATGAGAGCTCCAGGTATGGACATGTTTAAAATGCCTTTATTTTGCTGGGGACTTTATTCTACTGCTTGGATACAAGTATTAGCTACTCCAATTATTGGAATTACAATTGTATTAGTTTTATTAGAAAGATTTTTGCACATAGGAATTTTTGATCCAAACTTAGGTGGCGACCCAGTATTATTCCAACATATGTTTTGGATATATTCTCATCCTGCTGTATATATTATGATTATTCCTTCTATGGGATTAGTCTCTGATATTTTAGCTACTTTTGCTCGCCGTCAGATATTTGGTTATAAAATTATGGCTATGTCTTCTATGGCAATTGCATTAGTTGGTTATTTTGTATATGCTCACCACATGTTTACTTCTGGTATGAATGATACTGCCAAAGTAATATTTTCTTTCTTTACATTTATGGTAGCTGTTCCAACAGGGGTTAAGATTTTTAACTGGGTATCAACAATGTATAAAGGTTCGATGGACTTCAAATCACCTTTATTATTTGTATTCGCATTTATATTTATTTTTTCAATTGGTGGATTAACAGGCTTGTTCCTAGGTGCATTACAAACTGACATTCATTTACATGATACTTATTTTGTAGTAGCTCACTTCCATTATGTAATGTTTGGGGGTGGAATATTTATATTCTTTGCAGGTTTGCATTATTGGTTTCCAAAAATGTTTGCAAAGATGTATAATGAAGGCGTTGCAAAAATAGTTGTATTATTATTATTTGTTGGATTTAATACTTTATATTTCCCAATGTTTATAATGGGATATAATGGAATGCCTCGAAGATACTATTCTTCATTACCTGAATATTTGCCACTTCATCAATTATCTACTTTAGGTGCTATTATATTAGTATCTGGTGTTCTTTTGATGGTTGGTAATTTTTTAGTGGCATTGAAATGGGGTAAAAAAGCTGAAGATAATCCATGGAATTCATTAACTTTAGAGTGGACACATACTCAAACTCCACCTACTATTTATAATTTTGATAAAGCTCCAACTGTAACAGCAGGTCCTTATGATTATCCAGATTTTAGCGAAGGAGAACATTAATGTCTAACGCAGTAGATACACACAATCACTTGGAACATAGCCATGGTGGTGCTCATCATCATAGAGATGATTTGGGTGCAAAAATTGGTATGTGGTTATTTCTTTTTACTGAAGTAATTTTATTTGGTGGTTTATTCTTACTTTATTTTAGTTATAGAGTTAAGTATTCTCACGATTTCCATTTAGCAGCTAAAGAATTAAATGTTGTTGTTGGTACTTTAAATACAGGAATACTTCTTACATCAAGTTTGACTATGGCTCTTTCAATTTTAGCTTTAACTAAAAAACAAAAAGCATTGTCTTTAGTTTTTTTAGGTGCGACAATTCTTTGTGCATTTGGATTTCTTTATAATAAGTATTTTGAATGGGGAGCTAAAATTCATCATGGTATTTATCCGGGTTCAGAAAAATTAGCTGAAAAAGAACATGGAGAGATAGTATTTTTTGGCTTATATTATTCTATGACAGGCTTGCATACTTTTCACGTAATTGTTGGAATAATATTCCTTACGTTTTTTGGAATTCAAATAATAAGAAATAAAATAAGACATGACTATTATAGTAAATTAGA
The DNA here is from genome assembly GCA_043743005.1 of Ignavibacteriota bacterium. Classification (GTDB taxonomy): domain Bacteria; phylum Bacteroidota; class Ignavibacteria; order Kapaibacteriales; family UBA2268; genus JAPLFM01. The sequence goes on along the minus strand of JAYTXK010000027.1, from coordinate 1,107 downwards.
AAATGTTGGTTTATACTGGCACTTAGTTGATTTAATTTGGATTTTCCTTTTTCCATTATTTTACTTACTGCATTAATACAAGGTTAGATGATGAGTAATCATATTGAACATGCTGAAGAGCATAAACATACTATTGGCTACGGTACTTATACTATTATTTGGTTTGCTTTATTAGCACTTACCGCTGTAACTGTAGCTGTTGCTGGTATTAATTTGGGAGACTATACTTTATTTGTTGCAATGCTTGTTGCATCAATTAAAGCCATGATTGTTATAAATGTATTTATGCACATTAAATTTGATGATATAATTGTAAAATGGTTACTTGGATTCTGTGGTTTTATTTTTGCAATTATGTTCCTATTTTTAGCATTTGATGTATTATTAAGATACTGATAAATTAAAGGCAGATAAATGTTACAAAGTGTTTCTATATACGCAAATAATGTAGATCAAGCAATGATGTATATTGTATATGTTAGCGTATTTATTCTTTTAGGTGTTACTGTAGCAATGATTATTTTTGCTTTCAAATACAGTAGAAAAAATAATCCAAAACCAGAACAAGTTCATGGTAATACTTTGTTAGAAGTTATTTGGATTGTAATTCCAACTATAATAGTTATATCTATGTTTTATGTTGGTATTGCTGATTATGGTGTATTAAGGAAAACTTCAAAAATTGATAATACAGTTAAAGTTTTTGCTTATCAATGGGGGTGGCAATTTACTTATTCAAACGGATACCAAACAGACAAATCAACTTCACCAGATATACTTGGTAATAAATATAACTACATACCTGATACTTTATTTGTTCCTGTAAATAAAACAACTAAAATATTGCTTACAGCTTCAAAAGGTGGTGGTGTATTACATAGTTTTTATTTACCTGCTTTTAGAATAAAAGAAGATGTTGTACCGGGTTCAGAAACATTTGTTGTTATTATACCCGAAAAAATTGGTGTTACTAATATTGCTTGTGCTGAATATTGTGGACTGAAACATTCTAGAATGTATTCTCATATTGCAGTTTTATCTCAAGCAGATTATGATATTTGGCTTCTATCTCATACTAAAGCAACTGATTCTAAACCAATTGCTAAT
>JAYTXK010000026.1:0-3050 GCA_043743005.1 Ignavibacteriota bacterium | reverse complement strand
GCTGATATATTGCTATAAACCCCTGTAAAATAATAAGCTCCCAGAATAATTGGAATTATTCCAATTCCAACCCAATACTCTGGATTTATAAATCTACCTCCCAAAAATGGCATTCTTACTAAATATGGAATAAACAAACTAACTAACAAAAATACAATTGCACATATAATAGTATAGTATGTTAAAATTCTAGAATAAAGTTGTTTTGAACCTTCTTCTTTATAATTATTCAAATAAAAGGGCTTCCAAGCATAATCAAAAGCAGTAACTGCAAGCATCATAGGAATGCCAAGTTTGTAATTGGCATTGTAAATACCTAATTGCTCAGAAGAGCCTGTAATCTCTTTAAAAAGAGGCTTATCCCCTATCTGAAGTATAATGGAAGATAAATATGCTGGAACAGTGGGCAATCCAAAAATAAACATATCCTTTAATAATTTTTTATCAATTTTGAATTTAAGATTTTTTAATACTTCTGGAATTAATATGATAAATGGAATAATATTTCCAAATATTTGTGCATAAGCCACACCTACTATTCCAATTTTATATGTTACTAAAAATATATAGTTCAAAAATATAGTAACTAAAATAGCTAGAAATCGAGCTAAAGCAAATCTTTTTGCTTTATGATTAATTCTCAATAATGCAAACGGAATCATTATAATAGTATCAACTAATGGAATAAAAGCTGATAATCTAATCAAACTTAATCCTTGAGGACTACTTGTAATATGTGAAGCTATATAATTTGAAAAAATAAGAATTAATATTGTAAAACTAAAACTAATACCAAACATTACAAAATATGCGTGAGAAAAAACAGATTTAGATTTTTCAATATCATTTTTGTCATAAAATCTAAAAAATGCACTTTCCATTCCTAAAGAATAGATAATATTTAGGAATGCAAGAATAGACCAAACATAAGAAATATCACCATTATCTGTTTTGGTAAGGAAATTTGTATATAATGGAGTAAGCAAAAATGTTAGAAATCTTCCAAATATTTGGAGGATCCCATAAACCAAAGTTTCATTAACTAATTGCTTTATTTTGTTTAACATACATTATTCTTTTATAAGCCCAATTATATCTTTAATTGCATCTAAATATGCTTCTTTTGGATAAGCACCAATTACAAATCTGGGATCAGCATCTTTGGGTATTATTAGTACAGCTGGGATACTCTTAATATTGAAAATCTCAGAAATAACTTCTTCTTCATCAGTATTAATTTTATATACATCAAGTTTACCTTCAAATTCCTTTGAAAGCTCTGTCATAATAGGTGAAATCATTTTGCAAGGTCCACACCAATCTGCATAGAAATCAATTATTGCAGGTTTATTACCTTTAAAATTCCATATTTCACTTGCTTCAAAGTCAAATACTTTTTCGATAAAAGTTTCAGTAGTAAGCTGTTCCATATTAATTAGGGTTTGTTTCTGAAATATTGTTTAAATCAATCATATCTATGTTTTGAGCTAATGCTCTTATTTTTTCTACTTCTTCATCTGAAATTTTAATTACTAAATTATGTTCTTCAGATTGGATTTCAATATTTGCAATCTCTTCAATCTCTCTTAATTTTGGCAAATCTGTTAACGAAGGCAAGCCAAAAGTTTTTAGAAATTCTTCAGTAGTGCCATATAGCAATGGTTTGCCAATTGCTTCACTTCTCCCAACTATTTTAAGAAAATTCTTTTCAAGTAATGAATTTATAATTTCTTTTGAACCTACTCCCCTAATTTGTTCTACTGCTGGTCTTGTAATAGGCTGTTTGTATGCTATTATTGCAAGAGTTTCTAAAGTAGCTTGCGAAAGTCTTTTTTTAGTTTTTGATTTAACTAATTCTGCAACATGGCTGCCATATTCTGACCTAACAGCATATTGAAAGCCACCAGCAAAATTTACTATTTGAAAAGGTCTGTTTGTTTGAATCAAATTAATATTAATTTGTTCGATTAAATCTTTAATTTTATCTTGATTGAAAAGTAAAATATTATCTATATAATTTTCAATAGTATCAATTGTTTTATATTCTTGATACCATTCGGAATGAAGTAAATATTCTTTTTCAATTAATATTTCAAAAATCTGTTTTTGAGTAATAGTTTCTTCCGATGAAAATATTAATGCTTCAATAGTTGCAAGTTTATCTTCTTCTGAGAAATTAAAATATTTTGGTGTAGGAAATTCCATATTATACTAATTCTAATTCATTTATTTTTAAGTTATCAATTAATTCTAATTCAATTTTGTCACTTTCAAATGGGACAGCAGCAATACTTATATCATCAAATTGGTTATCTTGAAATATGTAAATTTTATTGCTTCTTACCATATCTAAAATTGCAAGAAATGTAATTACTACCAATTCTTTAGTTTTACCTTCAAGAAACTTATAAAAAGAAACTCTCTTTTTACTTAAAACTTCTTTTTCCAAAACCAAGGATTGCTCTTCAACACTAATTGTGAAAAGTTCAACATTATGTATTGGTTCTACAATATTTTTTCTTGAAATAATATTTTGGAATGCTTTAATCAAATCAAATAATGAAGCATTTTTATAATTATCTTCTTGAGTGAAACTTTTAATATCTAATTCAAATTGCTTTCTATAATATATATAACGATTATCATCAGCCATTGTTTCCATTTCTTTTGAAGCTTCTTTATATTGTTTATACTCTAATAGTTTCTGAACTATTTCAGTCCTAGGATCTTCAATTAATTCTCCATTTTCATCTTTAGCTCTTGGTAAAAGCATTTGAGATTTAATTGCCATCAAAGTAGATACCATTAATATAAAATCTCCAGCAAGCTCTAAATCAAATAACTTAATAATTCTTACATAAGCTAAAAATTCTTCAGTAATTTTGGCAATTGGAATATCATAAATATCTAATTCATCACGCTTTATAAAATAAAGCAGCAAATCAAATGGACCTTCAAAATTTGGAAGTTGTAATTTATACATTGATTTTTCAATTTATTTGACTTCAAAAATAGAAAAAATCAAGTTGTAAGTAGTTTTTAAGTTTTCA
>JAYTXK010000025.1:0-5559 GCA_043743005.1 Ignavibacteriota bacterium | reverse complement strand
TAGTAATAATTGCATTTTTAATACAAATATATAGTGCTGAAGCACAAGTAAATCATATTACAATAAAAGATTCAGTTTTTCAAGAAACAAATAATAGGTGGTATCATCAAGAAAATTATCAATTCCAAATTCAATACCCTAAACTACAATTTGTTCCTCCATTAAGTACAGGAATGGATATTGAAACTTTAATTTCGTATATTTTTTTAGATAGTTTATTGAGAACTTTTGAACCAAAGTTTTTAAGCAAAAACTATTTTAATTATTGGGAAGCAAACAAATCTAAAAATGACTCAGTAAAAGCTTTGATAAAGTATTTTTATAAATTAATAGACTATGATCCAGTTAGATTTTATAAATATAAATATGGAATTGATGGAAAGTACTATCATACAGGAATTCAATATTTACAGTCATCAATTTATAATTTGTTAGCTAGTATAATTAGAAATACCTCAAATGCAAATACAATGAATGATTTAATTCAGGCAGATTACATTTTGAGAGTGCATGTAAATTCAGTAGATTCATTACCTTATCGAGAATATGGGAAAAATATGACTACAACTAATCAATATATGTATCAAATTAACGTATCAGTAATTGATACTTTAAAAGGGAAAGTTTTTAATCAATGTAATAATAATTCTACTCTTTCTTCAAATATTAAGAAAAATTCAATTCAAACTAATAATTCTACATTATGCTTTAACCATATAACTGGAACATATACAAACGACAAGTATCTGTTAGGTTTAAAAAATGATTTAGGACTCCAATTAGTTATAAAACCAGACCAAGAACTCATTATTTTTATATCTCATTGCAATCATTTGTTAGATTATAATTTTGATTATTTGAGCTTATCATTAAACAGAGTGTTCCCAATTATCAATGGTAAAGTAAGTGATGTTAACAAAAGGTGGAGTGAAAACACTTTAATTGATTATTTAGATTGGAAAAATCTTTTTAATGAAAAAGTAAATCTTTTACTTAATGGAGGATATTGATAATGAAAATAAACTCGATTAATCTCTTTTTTCTGTTATTTCTGAACACATATATGCTTATTTCTAATTGTCCACTGCCTTCTAGTTGTGATGAAAGTTCTATTTTCCCTTATTATTTTTGTCAAGGTGCTGAAAGAATAACTTTATGTTCAGCACATCCTAACGAGATGTTAGGATATAAAGCATTAAAAATGAAAGGGAATTGTATTTCTTATGATGGAAATTTTACATTTCAAAAAATTATTAAAACAGAACCTGTTACAAAAACAAAACATAGAGAATTGGTAGGTTATTTTATTAATCCTGATGACCCTTTTGATCCAAATAATGGAAGACCATATTATGGTATAAATCTAGATGGTTCTTATATATGGGATGAATCTTATTTAATTACTGAAGATGAAGATGTACCGTATGATTATAGTAATTTAATTCATATAGACGATGTTGATCCCAATAGCACTGTTATTTTTAATATAAATAGTGTAAATAATATATTTAGTGATGCGTTAAATACTTGGAAAAGCTTAAGTTGCGAAAATGATATTTATTGTTATCAAGATAAAGAGCCTAATAGAGTAAACCAATGTTGTGTAAAAGTTAAATGGACAACTGATGAAAACAAATTTAAAGATGATAATGGTAATGGAGACCCTGCAAATACTTATGCTGTTACAAGAAAAAGATATAGTTCTGATTGTAGTATAATTTGTAATGATGAATTTGTAATTTATTTAAATCAATCAGATATATTTACTGGTTATGATTCAGATACAAAAAGATTACCATATAGCTTGAGGTTTTTTAAGACCGAAAATACTTTTGGTGATGAAAGAACTTATTGGTATTCACTAAAGGCAATATTAAAACACGAACTTGGTCATGTTTTTGGCTTTGCAGATGAAAATGATCCAAGTGGAATATATTGCCAGCATACTGGAAGTATAATGCAATCTGGAGATAATCCAAATTTTTATAATATTGATTTTACTTTGTCAAATGAAGATATATGTATGTACAAAAAATTATATTGTTGGTCACCATTTACTAAAGTTGAGGAAACACAAATTTTTGAACAAGGAATACAAATATTTCCTAATCCAGTAAATAGCGATTTTATAAATTTACAATTTGGAAATCCTGAATTTAAAAGAATGTCTTATGAAGTAATATCACAAATTGGGAGTACAGTATTAAAAGGCGAAATATTACCTGAAGATAATCCAAAAACTATTGTATTAAAAGATATGCCAAATGGCTCTTATGTTTTAATATTAAATAGTAATGGCACTTTTGAAAGCAAAAAGTTTGTTGTAAATAAATAATTATGTTTTTAAAAAGCAGGAACTCAAATCAAATTGATATTTCACGTCTTGTTTCTGGCTTGTTTTTGTGCAGGCTAAGGCAGAGTGGCACTATGTTTAAGATTGAAGTAGTGAAGTAAAATTTTAAAAAGAGGCGAAAGCCTCTTTTTTTTGTTTAAAAGTGATATAAATTAAATTTTAAACTTAAAATAAACGGTTTGCAAAATGAATATCAAATATTAATTACCAAAATGTTTAATTTTAAAATGCTTTAGCTTTGAAACTTTTTGAATTTCTTATTTTAAACAAGTTATCTGTAATATTGGCAAAGTATATTCCTGCTTTTTCTATTTCTTTAACATAGTTTTCGTTTGAATCTACAGATGCTATAATTCCATAAACTTTTTTATCTTTGTGTTCAGGAAAGGCATCTTTAAAATTGCTAATAATTTCAAGAATTTGTTCTAATGCTTCCTGTCTTAAATGACTTTTTATTTCAACAATATAGGCTTCGTTAGTTGTTCCATTAGAGTATCCAAGCACATCAATTTCAATTCTTTTCTTTTTATTTTTAGCTCTTGTTGTAACATGAGTAACGTGAAATTTCTTATATAAAACATCTTCAATAGAAGGTATAGCAAGCCCTTCAGCAAAAGTTCCAAATTTATTATTTAATCCACCAATTTGCTTACCTTGTTCAAATATTGCTTTACTTTGCTTATCTATCTGCTCACTTATTCTATCAATTTTAGCGTCAGTTTCTTGAAACTTTTTATCTAAACGGGCATCAGTTTCTTTGAACTTAGCATCAGTTTCTTTGAACTTAGCATCAGTTTCTTGAAACATTTGCCAAACTTTTTCAAAACTTAGTTTATCTTTTTTCATTTTATAACTATTTCTTTATTAATTTTACAAATATACGAATATCTATTTAATATATTATTAGTAAGCTATGTAATGAAAGAAAATTACTTTCGTAATATTTAGTCACAGCTAAAAGCAAGGTTTGAGTTAAGTTGATGTTTGCTTCACAAACGGTTTATTAATTAAATAAACTCCTCTTAATTTTTATTTTCTTCTTTAAACCGTAATAATAAAATAAATCCTATAATAAAGAAGACTATCAAAGATAAATTTGCTATTCTATAATTATGAGTAAATTGCAAAGATAAACTAAAAATAAGAGTACCCATCCAACTTGTACCTTTATCACTAATTTCATATAAGCCAAAATACTCTGCTTCTTTGCCTATTGGAATTAATCTTGAAAATAGTGACCTTGAAAGTGCTTGAGTACCACCCAATACTATTGCAATAGAAGCAGCCAAAAGGAAAAACTGGCTTTCAGTATGCAGAAAATGGTAGGAATAGATTAAACACAATATCCAAATTACTAAAGAAATTAATATTGCTTTTTTGGTGGAAGTGAATTTTGAAACATAATTAAATATTAATGAACCAAAAAAAGCAACAATCTGAACTATCAAAATTGCAGTAATCAAAGTTGATTGGCTTAATCCTAATTCTTCTTTTCCAAATACTGCTGCAAAAGTAATTACAGCCTGCACTCCATCATTATATATTAGAAATGCAATTAAAAAACTAAAGGTAGTGGGATGCTTTCTAATATCTTTGAGAGTTAGTAGTAATTGCTTAAAGCTGTGGGATAATTTAATATTATTTGAGCTTACTTCTTGCTTTCTATCTTTTAATAAGATTAGTGGGATAATAGTGAATAAAGCCCACCAAACTCCTGCCGAAAGTAAGCTTATTCTAACTGCCATACCTTCGCTCAATCCATATTTTTCTGCATTTGAATATAATATTAAGTTTAAAATTAGAACTATTGCAGCACCCAAATATCCAATTGCCCAGCCAATTGAACTCACTTTATCTCTTTCATCTTTATGCGAAATATCAATTAAAAACGAATTATAAACTACTATTGATGCTCCAAATGATAGATTACCTACCAATAAAAGAGCAGAGCCAAATAAATAGTTATTACCTTGTAAAAAATAAAGTAAAATTGTGGAAGTTGCTCCCAGATATGCAAAAATGCCAAGTAGAAGTTTTTTATTTTGATGTTTGTCAGCAATAGAACCAATCAAAGGAAGCAAAAATACTTGTAAGATTACAGAAAGTGAAATTACATATCCAAACATTGCATCTGGATAAATAGACAAACCTAATAATTTTACAAATCCATCATTTGATGCAGCATTTCTCGTAATAGCAGTAAGATATGGTCCAACAAAAACAGTAATTACAGAAGTAGTAAATGCAGAATTTGCCCAATCATAGAAATACCAACCAATTTTTTCTTTATTAACTATTTGCATTTAATACTTTGTTAATATATTTTTATACTAAATAAATTAGCCATTTTTTAATATATCAGTTAGAAATTCTGTATAATTTAAATCTTTATAAACAAAATCTTTTGCCCCCAAACCAATTATTCTACGAGGCAAATCATCATCGGTTGATGAAGTCATTACTATAATTGGAATATCAGGATATAGCTTATATATGATTTCAAATGTTTCATTATTGCTAGAATCAGGCAAATTCATATCAGTAATAATAACATCATATTTTTCAGTTGTTAATTTCTTCAAAGCATCTTGCAATAGTGAAGCTCTATCAACTTTGATTTTATCTAATTTTGAGTATTTAATTTTAAGATTAATCAAATTGTAATCTAAATCATTATCTTCTATTATGAGTACATTCATATATTAATTCTCATTTGCGTATTTAAAAGAGTATTCTAATTCAATTTCAGGTAACAAACTGCGAGTAACAGGACAAGTTTTTACAACATTTGACAAGATTTCAAAGTCTTTTTCATTTAACTTATTTGGAAAGTTAATTTCTAAAGTTAATTTACTTACTCTTCTAAAAGGATCATTTATCATTTCTTTAAAAATACTTATCTTCATTCCTTTTATGTCAATACTATTTGCATTTGCTTTTATTCCCATAATAGTAACTATGCAAGAGCCTATAGAGGCAGCAAGCAAATCAGTTGGAGATATGTATCTTGCTTGCCCATTATTATCAATTGGTGCATCAGTCAAGAATTTATTTCCAGAAGGAGTGTGAGTAATTTCACACATCAAATCGCCTAAGTAATCAATATCTATTTTTACCATAATTTTATTTTAGTTTATCAAATTTTAAATTATTAAAGAATTGCAATTGCTTCAATTTCAACTAATACATCTTTTGGAAGTCTTGTT
>JAYTXK010000024.1:0-5092 GCA_043743005.1 Ignavibacteriota bacterium | reverse complement strand
TATTAACTTTAGAAGTCATTACTATTTGTGCATCAGATTTGGCTTTTACAAAAGTTTCAGTTTTAAATATAGGAGGTAAATTATTCCAATATTTCAAATCAACTTCACTTCCAGTTATTTTCAAAAGCGAACTTGAAAGATTATCAATTTGAACATTTGGCTGAACCAAAAACTCTCTTTGATTAGTTGAAATTACATCAAAAGGTAAAAAATTGCTGTAACTTTTAAGTCTATCATAAGCTAAAGTATTTGAAGCAATAAAAATAAATGGTTTACCTTTTTCGATTTCTTTCATTGTAAGTTGAAGAATATTTGGTGGAGTTTGAGCAGATGGAAAACCAATCAACACAAGCATTTCAGCATCTTTCAAATCAGTTTCACTTGGAATTTCTAAGAATTCATTTGCATTAGTTTGAATGTAATTTTTTATTTCAATTCCTTTTAGCTTTTGCAAATTTGTCCTAATAAAGCTAACATCAGAGCTTGGCTCACCAGCAAATATTGCAACTCTTTTTTTGTTTTTTAATATTTTAACATATTCACTTTTAACGTTGTTTTTAGCAGAAAGTTCTCCATCAATATTGCTTAGCTGAGCAGTAATTTTAATTACACCTTCAAATTTTGGAAGATAATCAAAATTGAGAGAGTAGTTAGATTTATTAGATTTTAATGTGAAATTTTGTTTACTAATTTCAATCCCATTAGCTAATAATTTTAATAAAACTTCTTGGTTATCAAATCCATAATTAGAAACATTAATATTAATTGGAATTGAGTTGTCAATATAAGCAATCTCATTCAAAATTAAATTATCTATTGATATATCTTTTGGCTGGCTTGTATCACCAATTCCAACAATATAAAATGGCTTTCCAAACTTTTCGGCATCGTATATTGGGTTATTGCCAGAATTAAAAGCACCATCAGTAATCAATAATACAGATTGTATATTTTCCTGTTCGGCATTTTGAGTTGAAAGTCTAATAGCTTTAGATATGTCAGTTAATTGACCTTTTCTATTTAATGAATCAAAAACAAAATTCTTAATTAATTTAGCATTTTCATCAAAATTCCAGAAGTTTTTATGATCATCACTAAGCGATTGTAAGTCCAATTCTTTAAATGCTTTTTGATATACTTTTGACCTATCATACTTTTCATCTTTTAAAAAAGTTGACATAGAATTATCTAATAGAATTGCAATCTTAGGAGTTAGAAAATTTCCAGATATTTTATTTAGTATTGGTTCGAATATTACAAAAAGCAATAAAGTAAGTGCAAGAGTTCTTAAAAATATAAGTAAAGACTTTCTACCTGAATTAATTGGAGGTATTGTGGTTTTATATACATAAATAGAATAAGCTAAAAAAGCTAAGAATAGGACAAGAAGCAAAATCCAAGAACCATTTATTGCCAAACTATAAGAATTCATTTATTATAAACCTTTAAGATATACATTTGAATATTAAATTCTCATGTGATTAAATAGAATCCTAAAATTCTATATTTAATTATTTGTTTTTAGATTTAAGTATATAAATCAATTAATTCAATTAATTTTAAGCTATTAACGAAATAAAAACATTATCATTTTGAGTTAATAATTATAATAATTAATAATAATTGAATTTTGCTTTCGTTAATAGCATAGTTTTTAATCACATTCCCGAATTTAGATTAGATGTCAAGTTTTGAATATTTTAATGGAAGAGTTTATAACATCACTCAAGAAACAAAAAATGTAAATAGATTTTATATAGAATTTCCAGAATTAGAAACTTATGAATTTAAAGCAGGTCAATATGCCAAAATTGATATGCCAATTGAAGATAAAAAAACTTACCGTCAATATTCAATATCAAGCGAACCTATCAGAAACAATAAAATTGAATTCCTTATTGTACATAAAGAAAAAGGATTGGGTACAGATTATTTATTTAACAAAGTAAAAATTGGCTCAGAACTTAAAGTTTCAAAAGCACTTGGAAGATTTGTATTGCCTGAAGTGATTGATAAAGATATATGTTTTGTTTGCACAGGAGTGGGATTGGCTCCATTTAGAGCAATGTATCTTTATATTATGAATAAAAAAATCCAACATAAAAATATTTATATTATTTTTGGCTCAAGGTTTAAAGACGATTTATGTATGTATGAAGAACTACTTAAAATAGATAAAAACAATCTAGAGTTTAATTATATTCCAGTATTATCTAGAGCAAATGAGAATTGGAAGGGCAAAACTGGTTATGTACATAATGTGTATAAAGAATTATTTTCTGACAAAAGACCTGCACAATTTTATTTATGTGGCTGGGAAGTGATGATAAAAGAAGCTCGCAACACATTAAGAGACATGGGTTATGAAAGAAAAGATATTTTATTTGAAAAATACGATTAATATTTTATTTTTAAGTTAGAGTATAAAATCGTATTTTTGTGAATATATATTAATTAAATAAAAATATTTAAACAAAGTATGGCTTGTTTTTTGCATATTATTATTTAAATTATAAAAGGTTGTATTATGTCTATCGAGGTTTTTCATAAAGAAGACCAAGCTTATGGTGAAATCAATAATGGGGACATTGTTGAAAATAAGCCAATTAGTTTCCCTCATGATAAAGGTGATTTGAAACCATATTCTAATTTGTTTTATTGGGCAAATGCCTATTCAGAAGTTGGAAGTACAATAGGTATGCATAATCACCAAGGTTTTGAGATATTTTCTTATGTTGTGAAAGGTTCAATTGAACATATTGATTCAAAAAGCAAAGAGTTAAAAAAATTACTTTCTGGAGATGCTCAAGTAATAAAATCAGGTTCTGGGATATCGCATTCAGAAAAATTTTTGCCAAATACTCAAGTATTTCAAATTTGGTTTAACCCAGATTTGAAAAAAACACTTGTACTGCCAGCTTTATACGAAGATTTTAGTACTGATTTATTTCCTATTCATGAAGCTGAAAAAAGGAAAATAAAAACTATTATTGGAACAGGGTCGCCAATTGAATTAGACTCTTATGGAATAAGAATAAAAGAAATTATTTTTTATGCTGGAAATCATTTTTTAGCTTTAGAAGGTAGTGCTTTTTATTCAATTTATTGTATCAAAGGTAGCATAGAATTTAGTAGTCATAGCCTTGATGATGATGATTTTATGGTTGTAACTGAAGAGCTATCTTTAGATATTACAGCTGCAAAAGATACAAAGGTTTTTATAATAGAATCGCCTTATGAATTATCATATTTGACATATTTCCAAATGTATCCCAAAAAATACATTTAATATTTTAAATTGATTTATTTAGTATATCAAGTCAAGTGGTTTAGAAATAATCTTTGTTCTAGTTTTTAATACAATAAAATATTTACCTTGAGCAATATTTTTTGAGTTTAAAATTAAGCTATATGTACCTATTTTCATTTCTTTAGATTCAATGTTTTTTATTAAATTTCCTTTTACATCATAAATAGACAAGTCTGTCATACCATCTTCAATCAAGTTGTATTCAATTTTAATATCATTATCTAATTGAATTAAGGTTAATGAAATTGGTTTATCTCTTAAAAATAATCTGGTTCCACCATTTCTACATAAATCAGTAATTTCTACTTCTCCATTAATTGTATCAAATTCAATTGCAGATACATTACTCCCCAAAGCAGATATATTTGAAACATTAATTTTAGATGTAGAATCATTTCCCCATAAAGCTTTTAATTTCAAATTATATATTAATCCATCTTCTACTTTAGTTAAATTAATTGGAATTTCAATTGTTCTAATAGTTGAATCGATATTGCTAAACAAACTTAAATCATTGCAAGAAATAACTGTGGAATTCATTTTTAATTCTATTTTTAAACCTTTCAAATTAGTTTGTTTTAAGTTAATTGAATTTTGTAAATAAATAGGAATATTAAATTCTTCTCCAATTTTTGCCTGAAACGAACCTATTTTTACAGTAGAATGAGCAATATCAGCGGGTACTACTTTTAAAATTATATTGGTTTTATTTGAGCAAGTGTCTTCTAATTTTAATATATTGGTTAAAATTGTAGTTGGTATTTGACCTTTGTATTCTACTGAAACAGTTGATGATGAACCAATTTGAGTTATATTAGGAATGACATTAATATTAAAAAAATTCAAATTAGGTAATTTATCCCATTTTAAAGGAAAGGTTCCTTTATTTAATATTTCAAAATATTTAATTCCAGGATTTAATGTCCCAACAAATCTAAAATCAATTGAATTAGTACTCGTTTCAAAATTAACATCATATTTTTTTATAATAATTGGAACTTGAATTATACTATCAGATTTATTAGCACTTGGATCATTAGTCTTAATATTTAAAATTGCATTATAATTCCTAGCTTGTAACGCATTTGCTGGATTAAACCTTATATTTGTAAAATCATTACCACCTTTAAAAACAAGGAATTTAGTAGGTCCAATCACTTTAAAATAACTTTTGTCTATCCCTGAAATAAATATATTATATATTTCTAGAGTTTCTCCTCCATTGTTACTAAATTCAAATTCAAACTTATTTTGATTAGTATCACACAATATATCTTTAAATTTAATTGTATCTAAAGAGACTAATTGAGGGTTATCGCTTATAACATAAGCCTTCAATTCTAAATTTTTAAAACTTCCACAAGAATCGATAAATTTGTAATCAGCTTTTATTGTTTCTCCTTTACTTCCACCATTAAATTTTACATTCACAATAGAAGTGAAACCAGGTAAAGTTATGTTTGGAGTTATACTTGTAATTTGAAATCTGCCTAAAATAATGTTTATTGGGAAATTGGCACCCCAAAACAAAGGAATAAGGCTATTATTATTAATTGTAAAACTTTTAGAATCAGATTGTCCAGAAAGTAAATTCTTAAATTCAATAATATTTTGACTTAAACTAAAATCAATTTCTTCTTTTTTACCAATTAATTTAATTTTAGTCTCATTTTTAATTGTATTTATTGAATTTGATATAATTGTTATTTCACCATTAATAATACCTGAATAAGTTGGTGAATAAATCACTTTTATTGTTGTATCTTTACCTTGAGGAATTTC
>JAYTXK010000023.1:0-2519 GCA_043743005.1 Ignavibacteriota bacterium | reverse complement strand
TTATGAAGTAATACCTGAATTTGAACTAACTGATTATAAAACAATAACAATTGATGAGCCAGTTCACGTAGTAACTGATGATGAAATTGAAATTGAATTAGAAACTATTAAAAAAGAACATGGCACTTTTGAAGATGCACATGAAGTAACTGATAGCCTTTATGTGCTTGGAGTTACTATGGAAGCTCTTGATAAAGAAACAAATGAGCCTATTGAAGAGGTAAAACCTGAGGAGCTAAATTTATTCCTAGATGATAAAAACTTACTCCCTGAATTAAAAGAATTATTATTAACTGCAAAATTAGGCGATAAGCTTAATTTCAAGGCTCCGGATACAATTAATAGAGACAATAATGAGTTCTTAATTTCTGTAAATTCAATTCAAAAATTAATTCCTGCAAACCTTGATGAAGAATTTATTTCTACTTTTACTCAAAATAGATTTAGTTCAATTGAAGATTTGAAAGAAGAAATTAGTTTCCAAATGCAAAATGAATGGGACAAACAAACTCGTGATATTCTTGAAAGTCAAATTATTCAGCAAATTGTTGGTGCAAATCAAATAGGTGTACCAAGTGAGTTAGTTGATAATGTAACTGATGCTCTATTTGATGATTATAAAAAAGATATGGAAACTCAGCAAAAAGGAAGCTCAAAAGCACTTGCTGGTATGAAAAGAGAACAATATGCTCCAATTTTCCTTCAAAGAGCAGAACAAACTGTACGTTGGGAATTAATCAGAAACAAAATCATTGATAAAGAAAAAATTGAAGTTGAAGAATTTGATTATGAAAACTTTGCTGAAGAGCAAGCAAAGCAATTAAATAGTGATAAGGCTAAAATTCTTGAAATTATTAAAAAGAATGATAATGTAAAACATAATTTGATGTCCAAAAAAGTAATGGATTTATTGCTTGATTTTGCTTCAACTAACGAAGTTACATTTGAGGAGTATGAAGCAAAACACAAACATGATGGACACAATCATTCACATGATGAAGATCTCAATCATTCACAAGATGACCACGATCACTCGGAACATGACCACTCACACGATGATCACGACCACAAACATTAAATTATTAAAAAGCCTTTTCAAAATTCTGAAAAGGCTTTTTTTTGTAAATTTTATAACAATTCAAAATATATTTAATAATAAAAAACTTCAAAATATTTTAGTAGTAAAAAACTTTGAGGTTTAAATTTTAATTTATCAATATTCTTATGGAATAATACGAGTAATCATACGAGGCATAGGAATAACTTCTCTAATATGTTTGGCTCCTGTAATCCATTTCACAGTTCTTTCAATTCCTAATCCAAAGCCAGCATGAGGCACAGAGCCATATTTTCTTAAATCAAGATACCATTGAAACTCTGCTTCTGGCAGTTCTTCGTGTTTTATTCTTTCTAATAGCCAATCAAAATTATCTTCTCTTTGTGAGCCACCAATTAATTCGCCAGCTTTTTCAGGTCCTAACATATCCATTGCCATTGCAACTTTTGGATTCTCAGGGTCACGCTTCATATAGAATGCTTTTATTTCGGAAGGATACCTATGAATAATACAAGGTTTATCAAACTGCTCCATAATTGCTTCTTCTTGAGTTGAGCCAAAATCTTCACCCCAAGGGAATTTAGATTCAACATCTTGATTATCAATTTTTTGGATTAAAGGAATGTTGTTATTATTTAACCAATCAACTGCATCAGTATAGCTCATTCTATAAAATGGACGTTTGATACATTCAAGTTTACTTATATCTCTTTCTAAAACTTCAAGTTCTTTTCTGGAATTTTTAAGAGTATATTGCACAATGTATTCAACCATATCTTCTGCCAAATCCATATCATCATTTAAGTCGAAAAAAGCCATTTCAGGTTCAACCATCCAAAATTCAGTTAAGTGTTTACGAGTTTTTGATTGCTCTGCTCTAAATACTGGTCCAAAAGTATATACCTTGCCAAGTGCCATTGCAGAAGCTTCAGCATACAATTGACCAGATTGAGACAAATAAGCATTACCCAAATCAAAATACTTAGTCTCAAACAAAGTAGAAGTTCCTTCACAAGCATTTGGAGTTAGGATTGGAGAATCCATTAATTTAAATCCATTTCCATCAAAGAAATCTCTTACTGCTTTAATTACTGTTCCTCTTATTCTCATAATAGCGTGTTGGCGAGAAGATCGTAACCATAAGTGGCGATTTTCCATCAAAAAAGCATCACCATGATCTTTTGGAGTAATAGGATAATCAACTGATAATTGATAAATCTCAAGCTCTCTAACATCCACTTCAAATCCACCGGGAGCCTTTTCTGAAGCTACTACTACCCCGATAATTTTAATTGATGACTCTTGAGTTAATGACTTAGCTCTTTCAAATGCATCTTCTGATAAATTATCTTTAAATACAACACATTGAGCAATACCAGTTCCATCACGCATAATAATAAATTGTAATTTCCCTTTACCACGTGTATTATAAACCCAACCATTCAATGTTACTGTTTGACCA
>JAYTXK010000022.1:0-2869 GCA_043743005.1 Ignavibacteriota bacterium | reverse complement strand
TAAATGTAAAAGAAGCGATGTTTGAAGCAACAAATTTGTTTATAGATTTGAAATTTCCTTATGATAGAATTGCAATCACTTCTTTCAATAGCACTTATGAAGTGAAAGTACCGATGATGAGCGACTTGGGAAAAATTAAATTACTATATAATGCCAAAAAGGAGCAAGGCTTTAAGCCAATGTCTGCCCTTAATGATGCTGTATATAATTCATTAAATTTAATTGATACTAGTGATAAAAAAGCACCAAGACTATTGGTTGTTTTTACTGATGGTGATGAGAATTACTCAAAAAAGAAAATAAATGATATTATTAAATTAGCAAAATCAAGAGATATTCATATTTTTACAATTGGTATGGGATATACTATTGATAATAATTTAATGTATATGGCAAATTATACTGGTGGAAAGTATTACAAAGCAAAATCCAAATCAGAGCTAACTGCTATTTTTAGAGATATTTATATGAGTTTGAGATTTTACTATTTAGTATCTTATCATCCACCAAAGTATTATGGCTATCATAAGATATTTTCAGAATTATCTTTACCAAAAAGAGATAGTGTGCTTATTGCTAATGCAGACTATGATATGAGTACAATAGATTCATTACTTTCTGAATTAAATGATGCTTTTAAAATTCCAATTTTATTTGAATTTAATAAGTTTGATATTCCACAAGCAAACGAAATGACTTTAGATGAAATAGCTGATGCAATGATTTCTGCTCCGAGAATGAGACTTGAAATTCAAGGACATACTGATAATGTTGGAACTCAAGAAATAAACCAAAAATTATCTGAAGATAGAGCTAACGCTGTGATGAATGCACTTCTAAAAAGAGGTGTAGAAACAAATAGACTTAGAGCAAGGGGCTTTGGCTTTTCGCAACCAGTTGCACCAAATGATACTCCAGAAAATAGAACTCTCAATAGGCGCACTATGTTTGTTATTACTGCTAAGTAAGATATAATAGAAGATTAATAAAGATTATGGATAAAATGATTTTTTACTTTTATATTAGTTTTATAGAAAGAAATTTATTTAAAACTATTTTTTTATTTTAAAATTTGTTAGTTTTGTAAACGTTAATAGATTAAAGCTCTAAAAAGTGAACGTCGGCTTCATGCCGTGTGAATAAAATCATTGTATTTAATTCCTAGCTTTTTAAGAGCTTTTTTATTTTTAAAATGTTCCTTTCATTGTACCATTCACCATATTCATTATTTCTTTTATCATCCAAATCCATAATAAGTTTGAATTTATTTGAAAGCAAGTTATAAAATCTATCTTCATGTTTTTCATAAAGCCTTTGTAGAGTCCACAAACAATAATCAATAACTTGCAAACCAACATTTTCAAAAGGATAACATGACTGTATTCTAACTGGTTTAATCGATTCGATTTTGTATTTATTAATAAAATTCTGTTGTGCTTTTTTAATGGCATTTTTAAGAGCAGATGTTCTATGAGATTTACCTCTAAAAGAGAAAAATACATTATTAATATCAGCTTTATGCAATATATTTCTAAATACTCTTTTTATTAAATCATCATAAATATCGTTTTCATTTAATTTGCTTTTCTTAATTTCAAATAACTCTTTTGCAAACTTAGATAGTTCATATTTGTTTTTAATTGCAACAAAAACTTTAATTTCTGAATTTACAATTATTTTTAGCACTTCTTTACGAATTTCAGGTAAATCTTTACAGGCATGAAATTGTTTTCTAGTGGATTCTAAAGAAGGTACACCTATAAAGTAGGGGTCATTAATTACTTCTTGTCTTAAGTTATCAAATTTATTTTTAATATCTTCAATATTAGTTATTTGTGCAACACCAACCATAAAATATGTTGATACTCCGTTCATACCAACTATTTGCTTTCCATACTTATCGAATAAATTCAAATCTCCAGCTTCATCAACATAAAAATTATTAATAATGTGTTCCATTATTTAAGCCACCATTCAAACTTTAATTATTTTAAACATAGTAACTATTAAGATTTAAAAATATTTTAATAATAAACATAAAACAAAAAAGAGGCTTTCTCCTTTCTAATTAACTTAATTAGAGAAATGTTAAGAATTAATGAGCACCAACATAGAAACGACCATAATTTGTAAATGGATAAAGAAATGGTTTTACAAAAACTCCATATTCTGGTAAAGTTAATTTTTTACTTGGAAAATATGAAAACCCCCAATAAGGATAAATTAAAGCTCCAGAATACAAATTAAATGACCATCCATTTAATTTGTTGTTGATTTCATCAGAAACAAAAGTAGGTCCCAATTGAAATCCACCAAAATAGGAAGCAAGTTCTAAGCCTGTATGAATAAATGATTTTCCTTTGCAAAAATCATAGTCTAAAACTAATCCTAAATAAGTTGACTCATCTACATAATATAAACTTGATAACTCAACTCCATACTTGAAACCTCCTTCATTTCCACCTAAATGTGATAATTTCATTCCAATTGAAATCATGTAATTACCAAATCTATTAAAATCATCTTTAGCAAAAACTTTATTACTTGAAATACAAGATATTAGAATTAATATAAAAAATATCTTTTTCATTTATTTTAAATCCAATAAATTCAATAAATATAAAAACTCAATTAATGTATTTGTAACTTAAACAATATTTATTAATTATTCAACTAAATAATTTACTTTGTGCAAGATTTAAGTACTTAGTATATCTCATATATATTTTGCAAAGCGTTTGCCAAACGCTTTGCATTACACATATTTTAATTTTCATATTTTCGCATAAAATTATTATCAAACAATTTTATGAGTTAATATTATGCAACTTTTAGCAAACCCAAATCACAAATCACTAAAATTAAAAAG
>JAYTXK010000021.1:0-4121 GCA_043743005.1 Ignavibacteriota bacterium | reverse complement strand
ATATGAGATATTAAATAAATTATTTTTAGGTTCTAAGGGTTGAGGGATATTAATAAATGTTCTGAAACTCCATACTTCTGACCAAGGACTATTATAATTATTTTGAGTATTTATCCCATTTACTCTCCAATAATAATTATTATTTAAAATAAAATATTTAAATTTATAGTAATTAGTACTTACCAAAGTATCAATAATATTAAATATAAAATATTTATCTGACGATATTTGAATATTATATTTTTCAGCACCTAATGAAATAGACCATTTGATAATTGAATCATCTTTAAATATTGATTCATTAAATGGATATTTTAATTGTGGTGCTGTCGATGGTAAATATTTATTATTTGCAACTATAAATTCACCCAATGTATTTATATCTACTTCTAAATTCTTAGTAAACTTATTATAATAAGTTTTTAATTTGACAAATGCTCCTTTATTTTCACTTTGTCTTTGATAAATATTTAAAGAGTCTTTAGTATTAATACCATCTAAATTTTCTATATTAATATACATTTTTGCTTTCAAAGTATCAATTACACTATTAATTACCCAACGATAATCTAAAATTACTTCAGGGATATTATTAGCAAATAATGTTACATTTGGTTTGTGAAAATGCTTCTCAACATTTACTTTTTCGGAGTTCCCTATGGAATCTATTTTTAAAATAACATCAGTAACATTAGTTTTATCATTAAAATCATTTTCATTACTCGTATTTACATTTAATGCAAGTGAAGTCATTTTTGCAATTGTTTTATATGCTCTATAAGTAAAGTTTGAATTAGCTAATTCTCCATAATAAACAATTTTCTTATTCTGATCAACTTCATAAATTTGTGATGATAAGCAAATCAATGTGTTCCCATTAGAAAGTCTTTGTGCATTACCCATCGCATCTAAATAAAATCTATCTTTTGGTATATATTCCCATACTTTTGTTACTGTTTTTTCTTTTTCATTTACATTATATTCAACTGCTCTTGAAAATTGGTTAGTTTTCAAATTCCCATTATCAATCATTAATAAATTGCCATTTAAAAGCCTGCTGACACTATGCTGATGAGAAAATCCAATATAATTATTTATAGTATCCAGATCATTATTAAATTTGAACTGGTTGTTTTTGCAATTTTGACCACCCATTCTCCAAATTATATCACCATTACTATGGTTTATTTTTGTTATTTCATCTAAGTGTCTGCTTGAAATTATCAAATTTCCATCTATATCAATTTCAATAGAATTTAAATGACAGAATTCAAATGTATTTTGAGTGAGGTCTATATCATAAGTAGCATCAGTAATTGCAAAATGATCCCAAGAATTCCAACGCCATATTTCTTTTTTGTTTTTATCAAACTCTATTACAAATGAACCAATTACTTTTGCATTAGTTTTCCCACCTTGTACTATTTTTGACATATCAATAGTT
This sequence comes from Ignavibacteriota bacterium, assembly GCA_043743005.1. Taxonomy (GTDB): domain Bacteria; phylum Bacteroidota; class Ignavibacteria; order Kapaibacteriales; family UBA2268; genus JAPLFM01. The sequence continues at coordinate 2,677 of JAYTXK010000021.1, read as the reverse complement.
CTGTTTTCTTTACCAATTAAATAATAGCTACCATCTTCATTTAATATAAATTCATGAAAATCTGTTGCGTAATTTAATGGTACTGAAAAACTATCAATTATTTGATAATTTGAGTTCAAAGTTACGAATTGTTTATTTGTAGAACTATAATATGAAAATAATCCATTTTTTTGTAGCTGAAAATTAAATCCAGTTCCTACTTTTTTAATTAAATTAGAATCAATTGTATTACCATAATTATTCATTAAACCTAAGCCATCTCTAATACCTGCAATTAAAAGATACCCGGGCTCAGGTTTATTTAATATTTTCACATTTATTTGAGGTGAAAGTATTTCTGATGCAATACTTATATTTAACATTATCAAAAATGTATTAACTATTATTATTAAGTTTTTGCAATTAATATGATTTATTAGACTCATTTTTAATCCTTAATAAAATGCAAAACACTTTTTTTACTTGGTTCTATAATTTCAATAAAATAAACTCCACTGCATAAAAATTCACAATTAATAGTAAAGTTTGTTTTATTCAAATTAGTTAAATCAATTTCTTTTAATACATTTCCTAAAGTACTACAAATATTAATTTTTGCTTTATTAGAAACTTGACTTAAGTCCAAATTTAAATAACTCGAAACAGGGTTTGGATAAATATGCAAACCGTCAATTTCTCTATTTTCAATTGATGAAAAATTTGAATTAATGCTAAAGCTATTAATTGGGCTATCAAGAGATTGTACTTTTAAAGTTCTGGAATACATCTTCCAATAATAAGTTTTGTTATTCTCCAAAAGCACCTTATAATTAGTATCTTTAGCCACAACTTCATTTACATTAACTGTTAAACTTTTATCTTCTGCATAAATAATTCCATATTCAATAGCATTATCTACACTTTGCCAAATGAAAGTTACAAGGCTATCTTTTATTATCTCTAAGTTTTTAGGAGTTAATAAAATTGGGAAACTAGGAATTGTTTTTCCACCAATTGTAAATTTTCTAATTTCTGACCAATTGCTTAAAGTATTATTTCCTTGAGCTTGAATTTTCCAGAAATAAGTTGTTTCGTTTTCCAAATTGTAAATTAAGCATTCATTATTATTCGTAATTGAATCTTTTTCTAATCCATCGAAATTTACATTGTTTGAAACTTGGATTCTGTAATTATTTGCTTCAAGCACTTTCATCCAATTTAGTAAAACATTTTTAGCTAAATCAATAGTTAAGTTGTTTGGTAAAAGTAAAATTGGAGTATTCAAAGTTGGAGCAGGACCAGTATTAAATTTCCATATTTCAGACCAATTACTATTTCCACCATTATAAAAAGCTCTTACTTTCCAAAAGTAGTCTTGTAATGGTTTTAAATTACTTAATGCTTTGTAATTAATCAAAGTAGAAAAAGTTTGACTTTGTTTAAAGTCATTTGTTTCACATAACATTAATTCATAATTTAATGTTCCATTTACATTTTCCCATGTCAAATTTAAATTTTGCAATTCATTTGTAGAATAATTAACTGGAATATGTAATTTAGGTATTACAATTTGAGTAGTAAATTGGTAAATTTCAGACCAATCACTTGTATCTTTTTCATGAACTGCTCTAATTCTCCAAAAATATCTAGTATAGCTTGCAAGTTTTGTAAAATTAGTATTTTGAGTATGAGAAGTAATTCCATTTACCTCAATATTACTAAAATCAAAATATCTTGAAAGTTGATATTGATAATTATCGCCTTCAATTGATTTCTCATATCTTAATATTCCAGATACATCTATTCCAAATGTTTTATTTTCTGGAGAAATTAATTTAGGAATTGTAACAGCAGATTGGAACTTATATATTTTTGACCAATTAGTAAAACCATCACCATTTATTGCTGCTACTCTCCAATAATAGTTTGTATATGGATTTAATGTTTGATAAAAATATGTTGTATCTATTAAATTGGATAATGCAATTACTTTTTCATTAAGATTAGTAAATGAAGAATCTGTTGAGACTTCTAATGAATAATTAGATGCATTAACTACAATGTTCCATTTAATTTTTCCACTTATATATGATAATCGAATTGAATTGTTTTTAGGTTCAAATAATATTGGAATACTTATTGAAGTTCTAAAAGTCCAAATTTCTGACCAAGGACTTGAATAATCAAATTCTTGATTATATGCTTTTACTCTCCAAAAATATTTTGTACCATTATCAAAATTCGTAAAGTTATAAGTAACAGTATTTACAATTGTATCTAAAGTTATTTCAGAAAAGTCTGAAATTTTGGAAATTTGAACAAAATATTTATCGGCTCCAGCTGTTGAATTCCATTTTAATGGACTATCTCCTTTATAAAGCGATTCATTAGATGGACTTTTTAAAAAAGGTGCTATCGAAGGCAATGCTTTATTATTAGCTAAAATATATTCACCTATTTTAGAAATTGGAGCTTCTAAATATTTGCCAATTGAATTGTATGAAGTTGTTAATTTTGCAAAGCTACCTAAAGTCTCTTTATTTCTAAAATAAATTGAAAATGTATCAGCAATAGTAAACCCAGTTAAGTTTTGAGTACTTATTCTTATTTTACCTGTTGGATTAGTTACTTCACCACTTAATACCCATCTATAATATAATATTTTTGCAGGTAAGTATTCATCAAAAACACTATTTGA
>JAYTXK010000020.1:0-2813 GCA_043743005.1 Ignavibacteriota bacterium | reverse complement strand
CGCTTGGGGAGAATTAGATTATTTAATTGTGGATTTACCTCCCGGTACTGGGGATATTCAACTTACCCTCACTCAAAAAATTCCACTTTCAGGTGCAGTAATTGTAACAACTCCTCAAGATATATCTGTGGTTGATGTAAGACGCAGTGTTTCTATGTTTAGAAAAGTTAATGTTGATGTGCTTGGAATTGTTGAAAATATGAGCTATTTTGTACCTGATGATATGCCTGAAAAGAAGTATAGAATTTTTGGAGAAGGTGGTGGGGCAAGAATAGCAGAAGAGACAGAAACTGAATTTTTAGGACAAGTCCCTCTAACTATGCAAATGCGAGAAGCTAATGATGGTGGTATGCCAGTTGTTATCAAATTTGAAGATTCGATAACTTCACAAAGTATAATTGAAATCACTAATAAAGTAATGTCAAAAGTAAGAAAGAAAAATTTTGAATCCTCTCAAATACCTGCAATGGAAATAAGTATTTAGTACATACAGCTTGATTATTATCAATTAATATAACTACTTTCAAATATTTGTATTTGAGATTGTTTTATTTTTATATAAATTGAAACTACTAATAATAGCAATTATTAGAAATCAATAACTTTATTAATTATAAATTAATTTTAAATTTGTTTCTAACAATTTGAATGTTTGTTAGTCCAGCTTTAATAAAATATTAATATTGTAATATTAATTCACATTTGTACTTAATTTATGAAAAATAGAAATTTGCTTATTTATATATATTTGTTTTTTTCAATTTGTAATTTATTTTTATTTCAAAAATTAGAAGCAAAAGGGAAAGATAATATTAATGCTACATCTTATGATTCATTAATAATAAAATTAAATAAGCTAAAAGATAATGATACAAATAAAATTGTTATTTTAAATAATTTGTTTAAGCTAACCGATTCTATACAATTTATTCAAAAAGCAATCAAATTATCAGAAACAATTGGCTACAAAAGAGGTTTAGCAAATTCATATTTTGAATTAGGCAAGTATTATTGTTTTAAAACCAATGATAATAAATCTGCATTATCAAATTTAATAATTTCAAACCACTTAGCAGATGAAGTAAATAATATTTCAGTATTAATATATACTTACCTTTACATTGGATATATCTACAGTCCAGAAAACCCTTTCAAATCAAAATTTAATTATGAAAAAAGTTTGGAACTGGCATTAAAATATAATGAAAAAATAGCAGAATCATATTGTTACAGTGCTTTAGGTAATTTCTATGAAACAAGTAAAAACGATTTTAATTTAGCATTAGATTACTATTTAAAAAGCTTAGCTATTCGAGAAAAATTAGGTAGCCAAGATCAGATAGCTTCTTCAATAAATGAAACTTCAAGAATATATTTCCAATTACATAATTATAAATTATGTAATGAACTAACATTAAAAGGTTTAAAGATTGCAGAAAAAAGTAAAAATCTTAGAAATATAGTTTACTTTTGTGATTTATTAGGAAATCAATATAATAGGAATAAAGATTATAAAAACAGCTTGAAATATCATTTGAAGTCTTTTGAAATTGCCAAAAATATACCAAATATTGAAATAGATAATATAGCTAAAGATGTGGCTAATACATATTTTGAATTATGTGATTATAAAAATGCTTCCAAATATTATAATATTTTTGCAAAAAAGTATGATTCAATAAAATCTAAATCAACAAAAAATATATTTGACTTTTCTGAAGTAAGCCAAAAGCTTGAAAATAATTTAAGCAAGTTAAAAAAAATTGAAAAATCAAATAAAGCAATTAAAAATGAAAAAGATGAAATATTTAAAACTTCTTTAATTACAGTTAGTATTTTATTATTTTCAATTACTATTTTGATTATTGTTGCATATATTCAAAAGAAAAGAAAATTCGAAATTGAAACACAAAAATTGAAAGCAGAAAATGAGTTAAAAGAAAACCAAGACAAATTTGCTTATATGATTGAAAATATTTCAGATGTAATTACTCTTGTGGATATTGATGGAAAAATAATATATGAAAGTCCATCAATTAAGTTTATTTTGGGTTATGAACCAGAAGAATTAGTTAATAGAAGTATTTTTGAATTTATTCACAAAGATGATATGGATTACATAATTTCTGAATTTCAAAAAGGACTTTTGATTGATGGTCATAGAGAAGGTACATTCCTGTTTAGGTTTTTAGCAAAAAACAATGAATATAAATATTTTGAAGCTAAAGTTAATAATCAGATAAATAATCAAAACATTAATGCTTTAATTGTAGCATCAAGAGATGTAACTGAAAGCAAAAAGGCTGAAGAAATTCAAAAATTAGCAAGGTTTTCAATAGAGAATGCTACTTGTAGCATTGCATGGATAAAAGAAGATGCAAGTATTATGGATATAAATGCTTCTGGTTTAAAATTATTTGGATATAGTAGAGAACAATTGCTTACATTAAAGATTCCTGATATTGACCCTAATTATACATTTGACATTTGGAAGCAACATTGGGCTGAACTTAAAGAAAAAGGTAGATTGTCATTTCAAACTAAACAAATAAGAAGTAATGGAGAAATTATTGATGTAGAAGTTGATGCTCATTATCTTAAATTTGGAAGTTTTGAGCTTAACTGTGCATTTGTAAATGATATTACTGAAAGAAAAAAAGTAGAACAAGAAATAATCAATACAAATAATGAATTAGAACAATCATTTAATAAGTTATCAGCATATTTTAATAGTACAAAAGAAAGTATTTATGTTATTAATAAAAATTATGAAATAATTGCTTTCAATAAAGTTGTAGAAAATGGAAGTTTTC
>JAYTXK010000019.1:0-3987 GCA_043743005.1 Ignavibacteriota bacterium | reverse complement strand
AGCCAAAAACCCATCAGATGTAAATTTATATCTTACCATTACATAACAAACTATAGGATTATCAGAATATATATGAATACCACTTTCTTTATATGTTTTTGCAGGTGGAGTTGATGAACTCATTGTATGAACAAATGGTTGACCAACAGAAGGGTCTAATTCAAAAACAGCGAGTACACCAGATTTAATAGTTTTAGTTTCTTTGTAATTTTTGCCAGGTACTTCACAAGTTACAGTATTATTAGTATTAAGTCCAATACAATATACTTTTATAAAATCTCCACCTGAATTAGCATCTTCAACATAGCAAGGTGGAATTGAAAAATAAAATTCATTACCTGCATTGGTAGTACCAGCAAGCATTGGTAATTTACTTTTGATAGTACTTTCATCTAACATTTCTTTAGAAATAAGGCTAATATTAGTTGCAATAAACATGCAAATAAGCGATAGAAAAAAAGTTTTTCTCATAATAAATTCCAATTTAATTAAAGATTTTAATAAAATTAATCAAAATTATTTATATAAACAAGCAATGTTTTAAATTATTAATTTTATTTGTGATAGTATATTTTTAAGTTTAATATTTATATTAATTTTTGACTAATTTCTGATAAGATACTAAGCCATTTGAGATTATTTGAACAGAATACAATCCTAAAGCTAAGTTTGATACATTAATATTTATAATTTGTGTTCCAAAATATTTTTGAGAAATAATAGTTTTACCTAATACATTAATAATATTAATTTCTACTTCTTCATACTTTTTATTCAAATCTAAAGTGAAATTACTAACTGAAGGATTTGGAAAAAGCAAACTGCTCTTATTAACAAAATTTTCAACTGAGCTAAAACTATTTTTAACTATAAAACTTCCCATCATACCATCATCTTCATGGTGCAACAAATGACAATGATACATATATGGAATACTATCATTTGAAAAATCTTCAAACTTAGTAATAAACTCAACATATTGCATTGGCATCACCAATACCACATCTTTCTTTCCTCTTTCATAGTTTGGAACAGTCCCACCATTTACATTCAAAATATAAAAGTGCATATTATGTATATGAAATGGGTGTGCAATACCAGTATTATTAGTTATTCTCCATACCTCAGTTGAATTTAGCTCGCTAACTATATTTATTTTATCCATATCAAAAGATTCGCCATTAATATTAAAGGGACCTATTACTTGACTTGCTGCATCCATCATTTTTTCAACTTGAAAGTTGATTTTTCTTGTAATTTTAGGATTGTTCCAAATAATATTTTTAGTGAGATTTAGAGGTAAATCTGTAACTGGTTTTGGGTTAGTTGTTGCATTACCAATATTAATTTTTAATATTTCAAAATCTGCACCATTCAAATGATTCAAATTATAGTCTGGGATTGTACCACCCATCATACCTTGTACTTTTGTGGCACCATATATATTATTTGTAAATTCTGAACTAAAACTTTTTAATGAAATTGTCTTTCCGTTCATACCTTGCAAATCTAATAATATTTCTGCTCTTTCACCTGGACTTAATCTCAAACGAGTTAAGGAAATAGCACTATCAATTAGTCCAGCATCAGTTGCTATTAACTTATACGATTGATTATTTGTAAAACCAAAATTATAAGATCTCATACTTGAACCATTCAATAGCCTAAATCTAATTATTTGTGCAGGTGCATTCAAATATGTGTGGACTGTACCATTTACAAAAACTGCTGTGTCTAATTCTGTTGAAATTGCTATTTGGTTAAGTATATCAAATGATTTTGTTTGCACTATAATTGGGAAATCATCTATACCATAAGTTCTAGGCATATTTAATTTAGCTTCAATACTATCTTTTACTATTATCATTCCAGCAAGACCTTTAGAAACATGCAAATCTGTTTTATTATGTCCATGTGGATGATACCAAAAAGTACCTGCATTATTAAGAATTTGAAATTTTGGACTCCAAGTCTGACCTTGTTCTATTACTTGATGAGGACCTCCATCATCATTTGCTGGTACATGCAAGCCATGCCAGTGTATTGTAGTTGAATTACCAGTGCCTTTCAAATTATTTGTAACATTTAGTGTAATTTTGTCTCCCTTATTTACAATTAATGTAGGAGCAAGCAAAGGTCCATTTATGCCATAAGTTGGAGTGTTAATTCCATTATAAAACTGACTAACCCCATTTTGTATTTCTAAATTAAAAACAGTTCCAGTAATAATTGGTGGAATAACTAATGAATTTTCACAAAAACTTACTTCATGTAGTATTACTATTAAAACAATGTATATTAGCAGTTTATTAGTCATTTAAATAATATAATTTTTGAATAAAAATTTTGGTTTTAGTATTTACTTGAATAAAATAAATAGATTTTGTTAAGTTTGGAATTTCAAAAGAATAATTAAGATTAGAATATACATTAAAAACTTCCCTTCCAAATAAATCAATTACTTTGATTGATTCAAAATCTAAATTACTACAAACTAATTTTTCATTTTCAAAAGTAAATATTGGTAACTTAGAATTTATAGTACTTGGTACATCTGTTATAATTGAATTAATGATAAATGTTATTGAATCTTTTTTAACAGGTGAATTTAATTCCCAAACTGCATATCTAACTTTAGCAATCCCATAATTGACTAATGGAGTACAATGAATAAGTAATAACCCATATTCATTTGGACTAACTGGGTTCATATCTCCACTATCTAATAGTTTGTCATAGCAGCTCTTATTATCACAAATTGATATTTCCCAATCATTCGGTACATCTTGGCTGATTTTTTTCCATTTGAATTGAAGAGTATCTGAAGATATATTTACAAACTGAATAGATAAGGTTTGCAAATTGTCGAATCCACCATTTACAATTATAGTATCATTAGGAGTGATTTTGTAGTTTTTAGAATATAAAAAATTAGCATTTGTTATAATAACAAATGCTAATAAAATAATATATTTATATAAACACATCAGTTAACGAATTAATGAGAGTTTAATATTTTGTGTTTGACCATTAACTTGAATATTAATGAAATATGTTCCTTGAGCAAATCTTGAAATATCAAAACTTCTATTCAAATTTCCTGTTAATTGTTTTTCATTCAAAAAAGTTGAAATTTCTCTTCCTTCAATATTGAGGAATGAAATTTTTACATCAGATAACTCTTTTAATTCTACTTGAACTGATACTAAATTTGAACATGGGTTTGGGTAAATTTTACAAAGACTTACCAAATTAGAGAATTCATCTACACTTGCTGGAAAAATTTTTTCTTTTAATGTTAAATTTGATAAGAAAGTTTTGTCCCCTTCTTTGTGTCCATCTAAGTTTGAATTAAACCCAGCATAAAAAACTACATTTCCAGTACCTGCTTTAGGTGCCATCCAATTAAAGCTCCAAGCTAACGAATCTCTTCCATCAATTCCAAATTGAGTATAAGTAATATATTTACCATCTCCAACAAATTTAGTAACTACTGTGTCAAGCAATATCATTTTACCTAAGATATTTCCAAATGAATCTTGTGGTGAGATTTCAAAACCAAATCGAGTAGCACCAGCTTCTTTATTTATTGCAGTAATAGTATAAATTTTGCCAGGCTCATATCCATCAGCTGGTACATTAGAAGTAACCCAATTATTAACTTGAACAGCTTTACCTCCATGGCATGCTGTACAATTTTTTAAAGTATCCCCTGGTGAACCTGTATATCCGGGAGCTGCACCATCTTTTTTAAGAATTGATGGATTAGGCTTAAATGATTGTAATAATATTAAAACAAAAAATAAAAGCAAAAATGGTATTGTTGTTTTTTTCATTATGTAATAATCTACTTAACTATATTTAGTTTTTGTGTGAAAGATTTATTATCAATATTCAATCGTATCAAATAATTACCATCAGATAAATTACTAATATTATAGTTTCTTGAAATTATTCCTGATAATTGTTTTTCATTCATAACTAAAG
>JAYTXK010000018.1:0-1953 GCA_043743005.1 Ignavibacteriota bacterium | reverse complement strand
AACTTTATTCGATAATGTATCATTTGCTGTAAAAGAAAAAGAACGAATTGGACTTATAGGTCGAAATGGAAATGGTAAATCAACTTTACTCAAAATTATTTGTAATTTGCAAACTCCTGAAAAAGGTACTGTTTCTATTCCAAATAATTACGATATTGGATATTTACCTCAAGATGGTGGCTCAGATTCTGAAAAAACAGTTTTTGATGAAACTGCATCTGCTTTGAGAGAAATTCAAGACCTTGAAGAAAAAATTAATAAAATAAATGATGAATTACTAAGTAGAACTGACTATGAATCTGATGAATATTCAAATTTAATTCATGACTTAACTGATGCAAATGAAAGATTTGATATACTTGGTGGTGGATCTTCAGAAGCTGAGATTGAACAAGTATTAACAGGTCTTGGTTTTTTAAGAAGTGAGTTTGATAAAAAAGTAAGTGAGTTTTCTGGTGGTTGGCAAATGCGTATAGAACTTGCTAAACTACTTTTAAGAAAACCAGATTGTATCTTATTAGATGAACCTACAAATCACTTAGATATTGAGTCTATCTTTTGGTTAGAAGATTTCTTAAAAAACTATTTTGGGTCAATTTTAATTGTTTCTCACGATAAAAGATTTTTGGATAATGTTACTAACAGGACAATCGAAATTTCTAATGGGAAAATTTATGATGCTAAATTTGCTTATTCTGCTTTTATAGAATCAAGAATGCTTTTCAAAGAACAACAAACTGCAGCAAAGAAAAATCAAGATAAGCAAATTGCTCAAACAGAAAGATTTATTGAAAGATTTAAATCCAAAGCTACTTTTGCTTCAAGGGCTCAGTCAAAACAAAAAATGCTTGATAAAATAGACAGAATTGAAATTGATGATGATGATATTTCTTCTATTAGATTTAGATTTCCTGAGTCGCCAAGAAGTGGAAGATTAGTAGCTGAATCTAAAAATCTATTTAAGAAATATGATGTAAAAATGATATTGAATGGAATAGATTTTGCTATTGAAAGAGGTGAAAGAGTTGCTTTTGTTGGAAAAAATGGTGAAGGTAAGTCCACATTTTCCAAAATTTTAGCTGGAGTAGAAAGTTATGATGGAGAGCTGTCGTATGGACATAATATGCAATTAGGTTACTATGCCCAACACCAAGCACACTTATTGCAAGATGATTTGTCAGTATTTGAAATAATAGACCAAGCAGCGAAAGGTGATATGCGTTCAAAAATACGATCCCTTTTAGGTGCATTCTTATTTAGTGGTGATAACGTTTATAAAAAGGTTAAAGTGCTTTCAGGTGGAGAGAAATCCAGACTTTCTTTGGCAAAGCTACTTTTAGAGCCAATTAATTTCCTTGTAATGGATGAGCCTACTAACCACTTAGATATGATGGCTAAAGAAGTTCTTAAAAATGCACTTTTAGATTATGAAGGGGCTATGGTAATAGTTTCTCACGACAGGGAATTTCTCGAAGGGCTAACAAATAAAACAGTAGAATTTAAAAATGGACAAATAACTGAATACCCTGGTGATATAAATGAATTTCTTGATATTCAAAAAATGAATTCACTTGCCGAGCTTGAAATGAAAAAAGCCAAGCAATCAAATCAAGTCAAACAAACTCCAATTGTGGGGCAAGTAAATAATGAAAGTAAAAATTTTCAGAAAGAAAAAATAAGAGTTGAAAAGCTAATAAAAGAATGTGAATTAGAAATTTCACAATTGGAAAAATTAGTTGAAAAATTTGATGCTTTGTTTGCTGAACCAAATTTCTATAGTGATATTCCAAAATCAACAAAAGCCCAAAGTGAATACAAAGAAATAAAAGCCAATTTAGATAAAGTAATTGGTTTATGGTCTAAATATCAAGAAGAACTTGAAATTATAATCATTAATGGTTAAGTTACATTGAAAGCTTACTTAACAATGCTGACAACAACATTTTGAGATAT
>JAYTXK010000017.1:0-2321 GCA_043743005.1 Ignavibacteriota bacterium | reverse complement strand
AACAAATACTATTGGGATTTCTTTAATTCTATCTTTTTGTTTCCACACTCTAAAATTCATTTCAATTTGAAATCCGTAACCATTAGTTTTAATTCCTTTCAGATTAATTTTTCTAAGAGTATCAGCTCTAAAACATTTGAATCCTCCAGTAGCATCTTTTATAGGCATACCAGTAATTACTTGAGTATATACATTAGCAAAATAGCTTAGAAGTAATCTGCGTAGGGGCCAATTCACAACATTCACTCCAGTTATATATCTTGATCCAATTACTAAATCGTTTGTTTCCAATTCTTTTAAAAATTTAGGAATTTCTTTTGGGTCATGTGAAAAGTCTGCATCCATTTCAAATATTGCTTCAAATCCTTTATCAAGAGCATAAATAAAACCTTCACAATATGCAGTACCCAAACCCATTTTACCTGATCTTTTTAGTAAATGAATATTAATATTGCTTTCTTGAAGTTTTAACACAGCTTCAGATGTACCATCTGGAGAATTATCATCAACAATTAAAATACTCAAGTCATTTTTAACATTCAAGATTGTGTTAATAATATTTTCAATATTTTCAATTTCATTATATGTAGGTATTACGATTATGGTTTTCATATTTTTATGCTTGTCCATGCCCTTTAAATACGAGCCAAATTGTTCTAATAATAATTTCAATATCAAATTTAATTGACATATTTTCTATATAATAAAAATCATCTTTTAATCTATTCTCAATTTCTTGAATATTCAATTCATAACTAGTATATTTAATTTGCCACCAGCCAGTTATTCCAGGTCTCACTTTTAGTCTTCTTGGATAAGAAGGTACTTGCTCACTAAATTCTCGAACTAAAGAAGCTAATTCAGGTCTTGGTCCTACCACACTCATATCACCCATTAATACATTATAAAACTGAGGGATTTCATCTAAATGCGATTTTCTTAAAAACCATCCAAATTTTGTAACTCTGGGGTCATTAACACTTGTCCAAACTGTCCATTGATTTCTTTTCAATTGCTCTTCAACACTTACCATAGATCTAAATTTGTATATTTTAAAATTTTGTCCATCTTTACCAACTCTATCTTGTTTATATAATGCACCTCCTTTTGACTCCAAATTAACAATGAACATAATTATAAGCCAAATTGGAGCACCTAAGATTAAAACAAATAAGCTAAAGACAATGTCAAAAATTCTTTTTGCTACTTCTTGCCAAGGCTTTAGAATTTGTGTACTAATTTCTATAAAAGGAATGCCATAAATATTTTGTGCTTTAGTTTGACCAGTGAAAATATGATACAAATCAGGTTCAATTTTTAACCTTATGTTATTATAACTACATATATTAGCTATCATCAATAATTTCTGTGATTCGTCTAATCCTTTTGCAATTATTATAGTCTCAGGTTTGAAAATGTTTAATTGTTCTATAAAATAATCTTCTTTACTTTGACCAACAGAATTACTAAAATTTGAATCTAAAATACCTAGAATATTATATCCCCAATCTGTATGTTTCTTTATTTTTTCTAATAATACATTAGCATCACTTTTGTTTCCAATTATTAAGGAAGGAAATGTAATTATATTTTTTCTTCTAAAAACACGTTGAATTCTTCTTGCTATAGTTCTAAAAATAATTGTTGTAATTGAAAATACTAAAAAATGTATGACAAACAGAAGTCTTGGTTTAGTATTATTTAACATTAAACTAATAAAAAACAAACTTGTACCAATAAAAGTAACTTGAATAATTGTAAAAATTTCATCAAATGGCGATCTTTCAAACCAATTTTTATATAAACCTGAAAAAAAGAAAAGAACGACCCAATAAATCATTAATGCTAATAATGGCAAAATTAGCAAGGTCGGATCATTATGGATTTTAGTTTTATAATCTGAATTAATTAATTCAGATTCAAACCTTATATAGAATTGAATAATAAAACTAATTAATACAGAAATTATATCTGCTGAAAATTGAAGTAAAAAAGGATAAAAAGTATTTTTGTTTTTTTGAACAAATGAATAGTTTATTTCTTTAAAATTTGAAATGTATTTATTTTGTTTAAAATCATTCATATTTGTTTTTTTAATACTAAATTAATGAGACCAAAAAGCTGCTTTGGATTTCATAATTATTTTTTTTAAACCAATTAAGTAACCAATATTTAATGAAATTAAAAAAAGCGGTAATTTCATAATTTTAAAATTAATTTTTAGCTTTTCTAAAAAATATCCTATTAATACAAAGGCTAAAAATACAAACTCTGCATAAATAATAATTTTATTTGGAAGGAATTGAAGGTTTAAAAAAAAC
>JAYTXK010000016.1:0-4107 GCA_043743005.1 Ignavibacteriota bacterium | reverse complement strand
TTTTGAAAGGGGGTTAGGGGGTTTTAATTGCATTTGCTTTCCAAAGAACAAATTAAGAACACACACCTAAATCCTCTCTCAAGAGAGGACTTTAAGAAATTATACTGCAATTGCAACTATGTATATTATCAAGCACTTATGTAATATTTTGCAGGGGTCGATTGACCCTTTGCAGTAAATATGCTGTTTTTTCGTTAGTTCAACAACAAAATAATACAAATGCATGTAAAATTCTGAATCAAGACACAATCGTGTCAAGTTCAGAATGACAAGATAATACAAAAAACCATAATAGCAAATATAAGAAAATAAAAATAAATAGCAAGAAAACGGTTTGCAAAATAATAAATCTAATGACGTTGTTTAATATCTAAATGTAATTTCTTCTTTGTTCAAATATTTCTCAACTAAGCTTAAGAAATCTTTGTAATCTATAGGTTTTGAAATATAATCATCGCAACCAGCTTCTAAAAACTCTTCTTTATCACTAATCATTGCATAAGCAGTCATCGCAATAACAGGAATTTTTTTATAATTTGATAATTTTTTAATTTCTTTGGTGAGCCATAAGCCATTATTTCCCCTACCCAAATTAATGTCGGTAATTATCAAGTCATATTGCTTGGCTTTAGCTTGTTCTAAAGCATCATCGGAAATAACAGTTACATCAATATCATAATCATTTTTTAAAATAAATTCTATTAATTTGACTGAGGTGTAATCATCTTCAACTAAAAGGATTGATTTTTTTGTTTTTGTTCCCATAAATTTAGTTTTATTTGAATTGTTTGATTGAGTATTTTGTACTAAAGGGTTGCTTTCATTTGAAAATTCAAAAGGTAATTCAATAATAAAAGTAGAGCCAACATTTAATTTGCTCTCCAAATTTATAGTACCATTAAGAATATTAACATATTTTTTTGTAAGTGAAAGTCCAAGCCCATTCCCCTCAAAACTTCTACTTATTCCTTCGCTTGCTTGCCTAAATTCATCAAATATTAGCTCAAAGTCATTTTCGCTAATTCCAATTCCAGTATCAATAATTTTAATTATTACAGACTTTGGTTTTGATAAGTTATCAATAATTTTAATATCAATATGGATTCCACCTATATTTGTAAATTTGACTGCGTTATTAATCAAATTGCTAAATATACTATCAAGAGCCTGCTTGTTAGAAAAAATATGAATTTCTTCATCACCAAAATCAAAAGTGAATTTTAATTTTTTCTCTATTACTGTAGCACTAAATAAACTTAAATTATGTGATACAATTTCAATTAAATCTAGATTTTCTAAATACAATTTCATAGATCCTGATTCGATTGCAGAAATATCCAGAATAAGATTTAAAGTGTGCATCAATCTTTTGCTACTATCATTTATTAATTTAGCTACTTCATTTACATCTTCAATTTCATCAGTCATAGTTAGCAATTGAGAAAAACCTAATATACCATTCATTGGAGTTCTTAATTCATGACTCATATTGGCTAAGAAATTAGTTTTAAGTCTATTCATTTCCTCTGCTGTTTCTTTTGCTTTTAAAATTTCTTTTTCATTTTCTTTTGTTTTAGAAATATCTACTATGGAGCTTAAAATTACTTTTTCATTATTAACTTCAATAAAAACAGATGAGAGTAAACATTCAACTAAAGACCCATCAATTATTTTTAATCTATATTCAAAATTATCTATTCGATCTTTTTCAAATAGAGCATTAAGTACCTCCCCTCTCTGAGATAAATCATAATAGAATTCAGTTGTAAATCTTCCAATCATTCCATTTGGCTCGATTCCAATTAGTAATTCAATCTTTCTATTAGTTTTAATTATCTCGCCATTTTCAATTTTAGAAATAATTAATGGAAGAGGAGAAAAATTAAAAATAGCTTCTAAAGTTTTTTCTCTTTCAATTAAATTACTCTCTGCTTTTTTTCTTAGAGTATTATCATTTCGAATTGAAATATATTCAATTACATTTCCAAAATCATCTTTTAGTGGTATTATAAAGGTATCAACCCAAAAATAAGAGCCATCTTTTGATTTGTTTTTAATTTCATTTCTCCAAATATTTCCTGAAGAAATAGTTTTCCACATTTTTTTCCAAAATAATTTTGTATGAAATCCAGAATTGGTAATTCTATGATTAGTTCCCAAAAGTTCATTCTTGCTGTACCCACAAATTTTAATAAAGTTATCATTTATGAAAACAATATTTCCATTAATATCAGTAATAGAAATAATTGAAGATTTATAAATTGCATTTCTAAAATTTAAAGTAGATTTATTAAGCAATTTTATTTCTTGTTCTTTTTTCTTAATATTTGAAAGATCAACAATAGTGATTAATATTACTTTTTCATTATTAATTGTAAGTAAAGCAGAAGATAATAAACATTCAACATAAGAACCATCGCTCTTTTTTAATTTAAATTCAAAATTATTTACGCTATGAAATTCATTTAATATTTTTAATACTTCTTGTCTTTGAGAAATATCATAATAAATATCTGTAACTTTTCTACCAATTAAGTCTAAAGGTTCTAAACCTATTAAATTTGAAAAATTATTATTTACCATTGTAATTTCGTCTCTTTCAAAATTAACTATTAACTTTGGAAGAGGAGAAAAATTAAAAATTGTTTCAAAAGATTTTTGTTTGTCAATTAAATTATATTCAGCTTTTTTTCTTAAAGATATATCATTTTGAAATCCAATAAAATGAGTAACAATATCATTTTTATCTTTAATTGTAGTTATTCTTAATGAGTTCCAAAAAGGAGTTCCATCTTTTCTGTAATTGAGTAATTCTCCTGCAAAATTCTTTTTCTCTTTCAATGAAAATCTTATTTCATTTATAACATTTTCATCTGAATCTTTGCCTTGTAATATTTTACAGGTTTTTCCAATCATTTCATTTGAAGAATAACCAGTAAGTGATTGGAATCTATCATTTATATATATGATAGGAGAATTAGGAACTAAAGCATCTGCAATTAAAATTCCTCCATGTGCATTTTCAATAACTTTTTTAAAAAGTAATAAGTCTTCATTTGCTTTCTTGGATTCAGTAATATCATTAAATGAACATACAACACCAATTGGTATAGCTGATTCTTTATTAAATAGTGGCACTGAATTTATTGAAATCCAATTTAAAGTGTCATCAGGTTTATAAACTCCCATTATTTGATTTGTTAAAGGCAAGCCAGTTTTAACAGAAATTGCTGAAGGGCTAGTATTCCCATGGTAATCATTTCCATCTTCATGAATACATTTCATTCTAATGTCACATAAAGTCCTACCTTGCATTTGATCTATTGTTAATCCTAATATGTTCTCTGCACTTGAGTTTGAAGCTGTAATCAGTAATTCAGCATTTTGAATTACAATACCTTCCTGCAATGAATCAATTACAGCCTTATATCTAATTTCACTTCCTATAAGTTTTAATTCATTAAGTTTATTTTCATTTATATCAAGTACAAAACCATCAAAATCATAAGTATTATCTTTTTTATTTAATTTTGCAATTCCATTCATTAATATCCAAATTGGAGAACCATCTTTCTTTTTAAATTGAATTTCAATACCTTTTGTAGCTCTATTATTGCTATTTTCATTAATTATTTTTTCTCTTTCATCTTTTTTATAATACAAATCAATCATATTGATTTGTAATATTTCATCAATAGATTCGTATCCAAAAATATTTGCAAATTTCAGATTTGCATTTAGTATCTTCCCACTCCTATTTGAGCTATATATACCAATAGGAGAATTTTCATAAAGGTTTTTATATTTTAATTTATTGGCTAATGATTTTTCTTCTAAGATTTTTTCTACTGTGATATCTCGAGTAAACAAATTCAACCCAATAATCTTATCCTCAATAATAATTGGACTTACCTTTGAATTGTACCAATATTTGATGCCATCTAATCCAATAGATTCTATTACATAATAAACAGTTATTCCTTTTTGAATAGCTTCTTTATACTTATCTTTGACTAATTTATGATATTTGGGTTCAAAGTAATTAAAGACACTTGTCCCAATAACATCTTCTTTTGTATAGCCAGAAGTAGTTCTATTTATATATAA
>JAYTXK010000015.1:0-5475 GCA_043743005.1 Ignavibacteriota bacterium | reverse complement strand
TTTCATCTTCAGCAGAAAAGTTTTCGCAAAGGTAATCAAATATTTCGTCAGTGATAAGAGTTGGTCTTGAAGACATAATTATTTTCCTTTTTAGATTTATGAATAAACAAAAATAAATAAAATATTTTACTAAATTCAAAGAATTAATTTTTTTATTATGTGGAAAACAGTTATTTTTGTAGTCTATATAAATTTAAAACAAAAATATTTGGAGATTTAAAAATGGCAAAGAAAGGTCATAGAATTCAAGTGATATTAGAATGTACAGAAGCAAAGGCATTAGGCAGACCAGCTTCAAGATATTCTACTACTAAAAACAAACAAAATACACCTGAAAGAATTGAAAAGAAAAAATACAATCCATTCTTAAGAAAGCATACAGTTCACAAAGAAATAAAATAAATTATTAAAACTGCTCAAAAAGCAGTTTTTTTTTAGAGTTAACATTTGTATTTATATTACTTTTATCAATACAAACATTTAAATCTTAGTCATTTACTTATCAAAAAAATTATTTAAAGTATTACATAATTTGATATTTTTGAATTAATAATTGAAAAAATATGAGAATATTATTTACTTGCTCTGGACCAGTTAGCACAAATGGTTACTTAGTCTATGATGAAAGCACATTAGATGGAATTATAATTGATGCACCTATCGGTAGTTTTGAGTATTTTGTAAAACAAATTGAATTTAATTGTATAAATTTAAATGCTATATGGTTGAGCCATAGCCATTGGGATCATACTGGAGATGCTAATAAATTGCATCTTTATTTTAAAAAGCCAGTATTTGTACATCAACTTGATGAATATAGAATGGTTGACCCCAATAAATACTTAGGCTTTCCACTACCATTTGAAATTGAGGCTTGCTTTGCTGATGGCTTTTTTGAAGAAGGACAAATCCTTAAAATTGGTAAATTAGATTTTGAATTAAGATTAGCACCGGGACATACAGAAGGTAGTATTTGCTTTATCAATCACTTAAATAAAGTAGCCATAGTAGGCGATGTTTTATTTAAGGGTAGTATAGGCAGGACAGATTTGCATGGTGGAAATTATCCTCAATTGATTAATTCAATCAAAGATAAATTACTTACTTTAAATGATGACTATATTGTATATAATGGACATGGAGACTCAACTACTATTGGAAATGAAAGAATTAGCAATTCTTTTTTGCAAGATTTGATTTGATTTTTAAATTTATTTTTGATTTTTGGATTTTAAAATTAAAATGAGTAATAGTATTAACAAATCATTTTTTTATATTTGCAGTTCCTTATTGGGCGTAATTCTAATAAGTTGTTATTCTTTTACTGGTGGTTCAGTACCAGATCACTTGAAGAAGCTGCAATTAACACCTGTGGTAGATAATAGTGGATATGGAAATCCTCAGTTTAGAGAGAGTATGATGAGATTGCTGGTACAAAGATTTAGAGATGATAATTCGTTTACTCTTACTGATAATTTTGGTGATGCAAGATTGAGTGTTGTAATAAGCACAATAGCAGATGCCACAGTAGCAGTAAACCCAAGTGAATTAGAATCACAAAGAAAAGTAACGGTGAGTTTTAAAGCAGAATATTTTGATAATGTTAAAAAGAAATTAGTGTGGGACAAATCATTTTCAAACTTCCAAGTTTATGATGTATCCAATGCTTTGACAAATCGAAATAGTGCAATTGAGAAAATTATTACACAAACTACAGATGATATTTTGCTATCAGTCGTGTCAGGTTGGTAAAAATATTGTATTTTTGTAGTTTATATTTCATCACAAAGAGTGAGTAATTTCCAAAGTATGGAAAAAGTAATACTTCTAACCTACTTTTTAGCTCTTAGCGTGCTTTTCGGTTTCGGAATTCATGGCTTAGTTCTTCTATATTATTACAGAAAAACTGCTAAAACCAAACACCCAGATGAGCAGCTTCCTAATGAGTTACCATTAGTAACTATTCAACTCCCAATGTACAATGAATTGTATGTAGTAGAAAGACTTATACATTCAGTTTGTGATATTGATTATCCTTTGGATAAGATGGAGATACAGGTATTAGACGATTCAACTGATGAATCTATACAAGTTACTAAAGCAATAATCGAAAAGTATCAGAAATTAGGATATAACATAAAGTATATTCATCGCACTAATAGACAAGGTTATAAAGCTGGTGCTTTAAAGGCTGGACTTGAAATTGCTGAAGGCGAGTTTGTTGCTATATTTGATGCTGATTTTGTACCCAGAAAAGAATTTTTAATGAAGACTATACCTCATTTCAATAATAGTAATTGTGGTATGGTTCAAACAAGATGGGAACATTTGAACGAAGATTATTCTTATTTGACTAAAGCTCAAGCACTTGCTCTTGATGGGCATTTTGTAATTGAGCAACAAGTAAGAAATAAAGCAGGCTTTTTCATTAATTTTAATGGTACTGCTGGCATTTGGAGAAAAGAGTGTATTTATGATGCTGGCAATTGGCAAGCTGATACTTTAACTGAAGATTTTGATTTGAGCTATAGAGCTCAGTTAAAAGGTTGGAAATTTGTTTTCCTCAATGATGTTACTTCTCCTGCTGAGCTACCAGCTGATATTAATGCTCTTAAAACCCAACAGTTTAGATGGACTAAAGGTGCTGTTGAAACTGCAATTAAATTATTACCTATGGTATTCAAATCAGACTTACCTTTTCATATTAAATTTGAGTGTTTTATACATTTAACTTCAAATATAGTTTTCCCTTTTATTATTTTAGTTGCTTTGCTTAATGTTCCAATTGTTTTCATTAAAAATAATTATGGTGGTTATGATAGTTTCTACAATTTAATGTCAATTTTTGTTCTTGCTTCTATTTCTACTTTCCTATTTTATACTTTTGCTCAAAAAGCTATTCACTTGGATTGGCGACGTAGATTACTTTTATTCCCAGTTTTCTTAGCTGGAAGTATGGGATTTGCTGTAAATAATACTAAAGCTGTTATTGAGGCATTAATAAATAAAAAATCTGAATTTGCTCGTACTCCCAAGGGTGGTACAATTAATTTAGGTGAAGATTGGAAAAAGAAAAAATACGTACAAAGAAAAGTAAGTATGATGGTAATAGTAGAATTACTCCTTACTTTATACTTTGTTCTGGGAGTAGCTATTTCTGTTTACTATGGTGAAATCGCTGCAATCCCTTTTCAATTAATGTTTTTATTAGGATTTGGTTTGGTTGGGTTCTTATCTTTAAAACACGCTTTATCAAAATAATAATTAATCTTATAGAATTTATTAAAAAATCCCAAGATGATATTTATCTTGGGATTTTTTATTTGAAAATAATCACAATCAATTTTAATTGTAATTAAAAAATTGCTTTTTAAATAAATTCAATTTAATTACTTACCCCAAATCAACCATTACATTTGGCTGGCAAATAATAGGGAAATTTACTGAATTCGAAATAAAACAAAATTCGTGAGCTTTATCATGCAATTCTAAAGCTTTTAAAATCATTTCACTATCTCTTACTATTACATTTGGTCTTAAAGTAACAAGTGTGAATTTTCCTTTGCCACCCTCTATAATTTCAATATTTCCATCTGCATCATCTGAGTATTTTTCTACAATTACTCCATTATCTGCACAAAAATGAAAGTACCAAAGCATGTGGCAAGATGATAAAGATTGAATTAAAAATTCTTCTGGGTTATATTTTTTACCATCACCCAAAAATATAGGGTCTGATGAACCTTCAATAATATGATTTTTCTCTCCAATTATATCGAAATCTCGAGAATACTCAGTATAGGCACTTGTGCCAGTACCAAGATTGCCCTTCCAAACAAGGCTTGCTTTAAATTTATGAGTTTTTGACATATAATTAATGCCCTATAGCCATTGCCATTGGTGAAAGTAATGTATCTAATTGCTCCCTTGTCAAATAGCCTTTTGAGATAATTAATTCATAAACGCTTGCATTTTGCTCTAATGCTTCTTTGGCAAGTTCAGTACATATTTCATAGCCTAATACTGGATTAAGTGCAGTAATAACCCCAATACTATTTTCAACCATTTTCTTACAAACATCTTCGTTGGCAGTAATTCCATCAATACATCTTAATCTTAAAGTACTCATACCATTTGAAAGCAATTCCAAACTTTCAAATATTGATTGAGCAATTACAGGCTCCATTACATTTAATTGTAGCTGACCAGCCTCAGCTGCAAAAGTAACTGTTAAATCATTACCAATTACTTTAAAAGCAATTTGATTTACTACTTCTGGTATCACAGGATTTACTTTGCCTGGCATAATAGATGAACCGGGTTGCATTTTAGGCAAATTTATTTCATTAAATCCTGCACGTGGTCCCGAACTTAATAATCTCAAGTCATTGCAAATTTTAGAAAGTTTTACAGCTAATCTTTTGATTGCAGATGAGTACATAACATAAGAGCCAGTATCAGATGTGGCTTCTACCAAATTTGCAGCCAGCACAATAGGCATAGCTGTAATTTCAGCTAAGTATCTAACACAAGCCTCTTTATATTTTGGATTGGCATTTAAGCCAGTACCAATAGCAGTGCCACCCATATTTACTTCATAAAATAATTTTGAATTGTCGCTTAATCTCATAACTTCTTCTGCAAGAGTCATTGCATAGGCTTCAAATTCTTGTCCTAAAGTCATTGGAACAGCATCTTGCAGTTGAGTTCTACCCATTTTTATAACATGAGCAAATTCAATTGCTTTTTTTCTAAATGAATCAATTAAAAGTTTAAGTTCTATTGTAATTTCTTGATTTGAATAAACCAAAGCTATTTTTAGAGCAGTTGGGTAGGCATCATTTGTAGATTGTGCTAAATTTACATGATTATTCGGATGACAAAATTTATAGTCTCCCTTTTCATGACCTAATATTTCTAAAGCACGGTTTGCAATTACTTCATTAGCATTCATATTTGTGGATGTGCCAGCTCCACCTTGAAAAACATCAACAACAAAATGGTTATGATATTTTCCATTTGCAATTTCTTTAGATGCTTGCACAATTGCATCTGTAATTTTGCCATCAAGTTCGCCAATTTCATTATTTGCAAGAGAAGCACCCATTTTCACTTGAGCAAATGCTTTTATAAAGTTTGGGTAATGGTTGATACTTACACCACTAATATTGAAATTTTCTAAAGCTCTTAGAGTTTGGATCCCATAATAATATTCAAAAGGAACTTCTCTTTCACCTAATAAATCATGCTCTAAGCGAGTTTTTCCAGAAGCATATTGAGCACCAGCACCAGAAACTTGATTAGTAGTTCTACGAATCCTGCGTGAGATTAATCTTGCTGTTTGTGTAATTAATTTTGTACTTATTGATGTATTATTAGTAAATAGAAGTTCAATATTATTTCTGTGCAATTCAAGAAGAATTGTATCATCTGAAGCACGAGCATTGGTAGAATGAGGGTAATTATCTAAAATTG
>JAYTXK010000014.1:0-1892 GCA_043743005.1 Ignavibacteriota bacterium | reverse complement strand
TGGGATGAGAAGTCAAAACGCTACTTTGGCATTGATGCAAGCTGGTTTTGAAAATGTATATTCTCTTAGTGGTGGTATTGCTGCTTGGTATGATGGTGGTTTTGAGAAATAATTTACAAATAATAGTTATATAAAATGAATATTAAAAATCCAATTAAAATTAATAGACCCAAGCCTTATTTACTTTTTGCTGAGTGGGCTGATGGTTTTTCAGCAACAATTGAATTAGAATCTCTTCGCAGATCTTGCCCTTGTGCAGAATGTACGGGAGAAGCAATCGGAAATAGAGTATATTCAGTGGCTCAATCAATCAAAATAGAACACGGCGTTTTTGAATTAATAAGTCTCAAACCAGTTGGTCAATATGCTTTAAGTGCTGAATGGAAAAATGGACATAGCACAGGATTATATACTTGGGAAAAACTTAGATATATATTTGAGCAATTTGCAATCAAGGAAGAAGATATTCCGAGTTTTGAAGAAAAATATAAGAAAGAATCTAAAAAAATTCAATTAAAAGTGATGTGATGAATATTATTTTTATGGGTACTCCTGATTTTGCTATTCCTACTCTTGATGCTCTAAATCAAAAGTATGGAGTAAAAGCTATTGTAACTGTGCCCGACAAAGCAAAAGGAAGAGGTTTGCAAATGCAGGCTTCGGCTGTGAAAGAATTTGCTTTAGCTCATAATATTCCAATTTTACAACCAGAAAGTTTGAAAGATTCTGATTTTATAGAAAACTTGAAATCCTACAATCCAGATATTATTTGTGTAGTTGCTTTTAGAATATTACCAAGAGAAGTTTATTCTTTGCCAAAAATAGCATCTTTTAATATTCATGGGAGCTTACTTCCCAAATATCGTGGTGCAGCACCAATAAATAGAGCAATTATGGCAGGTGAAAAAATTAGTGGTGTAACTTCATTTATATTGCAAGACAAGGTAGATACAGGTAATATTCTATTTAAAAAAGAATTTGAAATTGCTGAAAATATGACTGCTGGAGAGCTATATGAAAGCTTAAAGCCACTTGCAGCAAATCTTGCTTTTGAAACTTGTGAAGCATTATTTTCTGGTAATTATACTACCTTAATTCAAGATGAATTACAAGCAAGTCCAGCCCCTAAAATATTTAGAGAAGATTGTAAAATTGATTTTTTAAAATTAGCAATTGAAATAAAGAATTTGATACATGGAGTTGCTCCCCATCCAGGTGCTTGGTGCAATTTTGGAGATTTAACATTTAAAATCCTCAAATGCGAGTTATCAAATAATTTAAATCTTCCTTTTGGTAATTACAAAATAGAAAGCAAAGAAATGAAAGTACAATGTGCTGATTATTCACTAAAGCTATTAGAAGTACAACTTCAAGGAAAAAGGGTAATGTCTATTATCGATTTCCTTTCAGGCTTTAGAGGAGAAAAAACAGGACAATTAAATTAGGAAATTAGGTTTTACTAAATTCACATAATTTGTTTCAAACTATTTTACCAAATTTACCAAAGGGAGTTAGAAGGTTTTTCTTTTTTGCCTTTGACATTATTTTTCGTCACTCCGAAGGGTCGATTGACCCCATAGCGAGAAGCCCAAGTGTTTGGTATTGGTTTCTCCCTCCCCGATTTTAACTTGTTAAAATCTTTGGTGGAGGGCGGGGTGGGGTCAAAAATGCATTTTGAAACACAAAAACAAACACTTTAATTTATGATTTTCTCAAAGTGAAGCAGTAATATTTTTTCGTCACTCCGAGCAAAGCGTGTAGCCTAAGAGTTTGGTATTTGTATTTCAAAGAACTTTTTTAACACCCCGTCAGTCTTTTGGACTGCCACCCCTCTATTTAGGCAGAGCCTAAGGAGAGGGGAATTTTAATACAATTTATTTAGCAAGGGGTCA
>JAYTXK010000013.1:0-2531 GCA_043743005.1 Ignavibacteriota bacterium | reverse complement strand
AAGGTATTGGTGGTATATCGACAAAAATAGAATTTATGAACAGAGGAACTTCAACTCCATTTGGTTTCTATTTGCAATATTTTGATGAATCTTTAGCATTTTCTGGTTGGCTTCTAATACCTATAATTGAAAATAGTTTTGCGATTAAATTTGAAGCAAATAGTTGTTTTTCTCCTTTTAGAGATAACCCAAGAGAATGGGAAGCAAAGAGTACATTTATTCCTATGCTTAAATTCTTATTCATGTTTTAAATAATATTTTATAAAGATACAATATGAAAAAAATAATTTTAATTTTATTAATAGTGATTATTGGCTTTAACAAAGTAATTTCTCAGATAAACTACGCTGATTCATTACTTACTGTCGATCCTGAATTAAAGAAATATTTTCCACGATGGAAAATTTGTGAACCAGATTTACAATTTCAAATATATAATGCATTTATAATTCTAGGTTACGCTAAAAATGAATTAGATTTGCAAAATATTGAAATATTAGCTGGTCCTAAAGAAAAAAATAATAATAAAGAATCATTTGAAGTCCTTGAGTTAAAATGTGGTAAAGTAGCATTAACAGCAAATCAAATAGATAGAGAATTGTCATCATTATTACCAATTTTAAGTGGAGATGAAAAATTTAGAAAAGTTGGCAAAACTGCAAAAATTGACGAAAGTAAATCCTTAGATTATTGCTTTTCATTAATAAAACCTGAAACTCCTTTAACTTATTCTCAGGCAGAAATAATAAAAGATTATTATAAACCTACAAATGTTACACAAGCTTTACATATTTCAGCTTTCGAACAAATTTTAAAAATTGGAAAATCAGACTTTTGGCTTATTAATAAAGTAGGATCAGATGAAATAGGATTACCTTTTTATTTAGCTGGAGAGTCAAAGATTATAATGCAAAGACCGTTATATCTAAATAGTGATTTATCTACAGCTAAAAAAATACCAAACTTAATTGAACTTTACTTGGGAGGAAGCTATAAAATAAATAGTGGTATTGCGAACGAGGGTACTTTGTTTAGTTGGCTTCCAAAAAGATATTTAAACGGGAATACTTCTGGCAAAATAATCACAGGAGTTGATGTGCATATGCCATTTATGCCTGAATTTGGTATTCATGCCAATGTAGAAATTCCACTTTCTGACCCAGATACAAAGCAAATTAATCTTGGTGACTTTGCAACTTATACTGATGGGACTAGGTCTGATTTGGTTCAACCTAATTTAGCTAATCCAGATTTTAATCCAGAAAAAAAGATAGGAATTGCTTCAGTTATAAAAACAACTGGTCAAATAACTTTATTTTATAATTGGTGGTTAGATGATAATAATGCTGAAAATTACTTTAGATTTGATTTAGGTGCTAATTATGTAAAGGTTGATGAATACTTATTGTATATAAATAAAATTATTAATAATGATGTATTTATTAGCAATAAAAACCTATTAGGATTAAATAGTTATGCAAATTCCAATTTTTCTGATTGGCTTTATTTTAAAGTAGATTATAGAAATCAAGCAGCATTTCCATTTGGTGTATCATTCCAAATTTCAAATCAAACATTATTTTCTAAATTGTTTATTCCTTTAATCAGTAATTGGTTCTTGCTAGAAGCAAAGTATGTTACTCCTTTAAGAGAAAAAAGACCTTATGAAATTGGAAATTTCTTTATGCTTTCACCAGTATTAAGAATTACAATATAAAAAACACTATTTTGATAAACCCTCTTACTTAATATAGTTAGAGGGTTTTTTTTTGAAAAATAATTAATTATAAATATTTAAATGAAATTAAGCATCAAATCACTTTTGTTTTTAGTATTTATATTCAATATAAGTGCTTTAATCTCTCAAATTGATTCTAAATCAGACTCTATAGCCAGAGCAAAAGCTGCTTTGATGAAAAGCTCGAAAGTTGAGTACAGTAAAAAATCAGTAAAGCTTACAATTCAAAATATAGATATTTCAAACTATCCAACTGTAAAGATAATAGTTGAAGCATTTAATGTTTATGGTGAACCACTTGATACTTTATATGCTAATAATTTGACAGTTGTTGAAAATGGAATTGAGAAAAAAGTAATAGCTGTTGAAAAAATATCAGTTAATGAAAGAATCCCAATTGATTTTGTATTTGTAATTGATAAAACGGCAACAATGCAATCATATATGGATGCTATTAAGCAAAAAATTAGTGGAATGTGTTCGTATTTAAAATCTAAAGGTATAGATTATAGAATTGGATTAATTTTATTTTCAGATGAAGTTGAAAAAGTATTCCAACCTACTACAGATGTAAATGAATTTCTGAAATGGATTAGCAAAGTGAGAGCAGAAGGTGGAGATGATATTAAAGAAAATGCTTTGGAAGCACTTGCTACAACTGCTACTATGCAATGGAGACCTTCAGCAAATAGAGTAGCATTAATAGTAACTGACGCACCATTTCATCAAAAAGGCGAGAATGGAAAAGGAAAGACAAATTACACAACAGAAACAATTACAAGTTATTTAAATC
>JAYTXK010000012.1:0-1708 GCA_043743005.1 Ignavibacteriota bacterium | reverse complement strand
ATTCTGGATATAAAGATATTGAAAGTACAGTTCTTTATAATTTTAAAGAATTTGATTTTATAATGGGGAGTACTTACAACAACGTTCTTGGCTTTAATCCCCATATTGAATTAGTTTATAAATGGTAAAAATATTTTACATATTTATAATAATGTTTAATACAATGATAGCATATTCACAAGAAGAAAACAACTTGAATGGATTAGAAGATATAATTAAAGAAAATCAAAATTTCATACTTCAAGATGAAATTGATTACTTTAAAAGCCATAAAATAAATTTAAATTCTACAAATATTGAAGAATTGTCGAATTTACCTTTATTTAATATGAGTTCTGCAAAAAGTTTATTTAATTATCTAAATAATAACAAATTGGAATTTGACTTTAATGACTTAAAATTACAAACTAATTTTTCTGATATTCAAATTCAAATTTTACAAAAATGTACTTTTTGGGGTAACAGTAGTAAAAAAAATAAGGAAAACACTGTAAATTATATAATTAGGAGTCAAAATAAACTTTTAGATACTATTAATTTAAATAGTAATTTCAAAGGTAATAATTTAAACTTATATCAAAAGTTAATTCTAAATTATGATAATTTCGAATTTGGAACATTATTAGATAAAGATGAAGGTGAAAGGCAAATTAATGATTTTCAATGTGCTTATTTAAAATACAAATCCAATGACATAAGCATTATTGTAGGAGATTATATATTAGAAAATGGCTTGGGTGGAGTACTTTGGAATGGAATAGGTTTATCTAAAAGTTTAGATTTAGTTGATAATATTTTTAAAATTGGAAATGGAGCTAAAATTTATCTTTCAAGTATTGATTTTGGATTTTTTCGAGGCATAAGTTCAAGTTATAAATACAATTATGATACATCAAGTAAAATTAAAATTAGTTTATCTTATGCAAACACTAATAGATCAAGTAATTTTGATTCACTCAATAACAATGTTACTTCGATTTATACCTCAGGCTTGTACAGAACGCAAAATGAAATTGAGAAAAAGTACAATCTAAATGAAATGATGTTTTCATCAAATATTGAAATAAAACTTAATAAATTACTTTTTGGTGCAAGTATTTTAAATATAAATTACAATAAACAAATTTCAGATAATGCAACAAATTTAATAAACAAATCAAAAGGAAACTTATTTAGTCTTTATTCAAATTATGAAATAAATAATTTAAACTTTTATAATGAAATTTCTTCAGACAATAATGCAAATTTAGCATTAAAATTTGGATGTAATTTTGAAATATCAAAAATTTCAAATGTAATATATTATAGATACTATTCAAAAGAATTTAATTCTCCTTTAGGATATGGATTTGGAGAATTTAGTAATTTTAAAAATGAAACTGGATTGTACTTTGGTAGTAAATTTGAAATATCAAAATCATTGGAATTTAATTTTTTCATTGATATTTTTAATTCAATTGGCAATACTTATTTATTAAATACTAAAGTAAGAGGATTAGATTTAGCAAGTGAAATGAAATATAGATTAACACCAACTCTTTTGCTAAAATTTAGACTTCAAAGTCAAGAAAAAACTGACGGATTAATTCAAAATGATTTTAAAACTATTTTTCAGAAATGTAAATATTCATCAAGATTTGACTTAATAAGAAATTTCGATCAATTTGAAATTTCATTTAGAATAGAATACAATTATATTGATTTTTCT
>JAYTXK010000011.1:0-1828 GCA_043743005.1 Ignavibacteriota bacterium | reverse complement strand
TGTCTTTTTCTTTACAACTTTATTTACTTGTTCATTTACTTTAATGTTTGTTTTGCGTTTTAAAAATTCAAGAATTTCATTAGTGTAAATATTTTGTCTTGCAATTGCTATCATTAATTCCTTTGAACTTTTAAACTGAAAGTGATCTAAAATTGATTGTTCATTTTTTTTGTTTATTTTAATTTCTTTCTCAATTATCGTATTATTCCATTGCTCAAGTCCTTCATAATAACTAATTTTATCATCTTGCTTTAAGAATTTATAAATCATAGATTTAGCTTTTGAAGTAATTACCCATTTTAACCATTCTTGTGTTGGAAATTGCTTACTTGAAGTAATAATTTCAATTTGGTCTCCACTTTGCATTTTATAATTCAGAGGAACAATTTTAGAATTGGCTTTTGCTCCTAAGCAGTGATAACCAAGCTCAGTATGAATATTAAAAGCAAAATCTAATGGTGTAGCCTCTTTTGGAAAAGAATATAATTGATTTTTAGGAGAGAAAACATGAATCTCTTCAAGAAATAAGTTTTGTTTTACTGAATCTAAAAGTTCTTGAGTGTTTTCTTCTTCAGCATTTTCAAATATATCTTTCACATAGTTCATCCATTCTTGTGCATGTTGATTTTCAAAAACACTTTGAGCTGGTACTAAACCGGGTTTGTAATTGAAATGAGCTGCTACTCCATTTTCAGCAGTAAAGTGCATTTTTTTTGTTCTTAATTGAACTTCAACAGGAGTTAATTTAGGTCCTAATACAGCAGTATGAATTGATTGATAACCATTTTGCTTTGACGAGTTTATGTAATCTTTAAAAGTTTCAGGTACAGGTGGATAAATATCAGCTATAATTCCATAAGCATAAAAACAAATATTTTTATCATCAGTATCTAAAATAATTCTTACAGCTATCAAATCATAAAGCTCTTCCATTGGCTTTTGTCGAAGATGAATTTTATTAAAAATAGAATATATATGCTTAACTCTACCAGATAATTCCCAAGTAATATTTTTTGATTTAAGAAGTTCATCATTTTCTAGGTTTGATTTGATTGGCTCAAGGAAATTTTCTACATAAATTTCTCTTTCTTCACGAGTACCATCTAATTTAACTCTAATTTCTTCATAAGCAATTGGGTTAATTGTTTTAAAATATAAATCTTCCATCTCCCATTTTATATTTCTAAGTCCAAATCTATTCGCATAAGGTACATATACTTCCATTACTTCTTTAGCAATTTTTATATTTTTATCATCAGATAATTCGCAAATTATCCGAAGAGTGCATAATCTTTCAGCTAAAGTAATTAAGGCAATTCTAACATCTTTAAACAAAGAAAATAGGATTTTTCTAAAATTATCTAAAAAATTAGTATCATTAATGTAATTTTCTTCAATAGACTTTATTTGTGAAATACCATCTACTATTTCTGCAATTGTTGTTCCAAATTCACTTTTGATATATTCTAAATTAAATCCATTTTCAAAATTTAGCACTTCGCAAAGTAATGAGCATATTACTGAAACATCATCTAATTTAAAATCTTTTATTGAAGAAAGTGCAACAGCATAAGGATGTTTGTAAAATGGTTCACCATTTTGTAAAATTTGATTGTTATGAGCTTCAATACAAATATAAAAAGCTTTTTTAATATTTTTTTCATTATATTTTCTAAGCTTTGATTTGCATTCTAATAGAAGTAAATCCAACTCTTCACCTTGTTTAGAATTGATTTTGCTATTAAGTTCAGAATTCAAATATTTTTCATTCTTAAAATTTGACATCATTTTATAAAATTGTAAGATTAATCATTACAAAAATAATAAT
>JAYTXK010000010.1:0-1598 GCA_043743005.1 Ignavibacteriota bacterium | reverse complement strand
ATGCTATATTTCCAGCATAAATAAATATACTTGCTAAGAGAAATATTATTATTTTTAATTTCATTTTTATATTTTATTCTATTTATAGATAACAAATTTAAAAAAAATACTTTATATTACAAAAGTATATGTATTAAAAACAAAAAAATAATGAAAAAATGAACTCACTTTTCAATCAAGACGCAACTAATGAAAATTATTTCAAAGAAAATAATAATATTTTCAACAAAAATGCACCATTAGCAGAAAGAATGAGACCTAAAGAAATTGAATCTTTTTATGGACAAGAACATCTATTATCAAAAGGAGCTGCTTTATATTCATTTTTTCAAAATGGCAATTTCCCTTCAATTATATTTTGTGGTCCTCCGGGTACTGGCAAAACTACCTTAGCAAATTTAATTGCTAAAAGGTTGGATTTTAAGTTTTTTAGAATTTCAGCTGTTGAAGCTGGAGTGAAAGAATTAAGAGAAATATTGAAAGAAGCAGAAATGCTACTTAAAAAAGGTAAAAGAACATTGTTATTTATAGATGAAATACATAGATTTAACAAATCACAACAAGATTTACTTTTACATTCAGTTGAAAATGGAAAGATTATATTAATTGGTGCTACTACCGAAAATCCTTCATTTGAAGTTAATGCTGCTTTAATTAGTAGATGCCGTGTTTATCATTTGCAAAGTCTATCTGAAAGTCAAATTGAATTAATTATTGAAAATGCTGTAAATAATGATATTGTATTAAAAGATTATGAAATAGAAATTTTAGCTATGAAAGAATTAATAAATTTTTCTGGAGGAGACGCTCGAACAGCTCTTAATGTACTTGAGGTTTCATTCAATTTTGCTAAAAATGAAAATAATAAAGCCACTATTACAAAAGAAATTATTGAGCAAGTATTACAACAAAAAATAGCTCAATATGATAAAAAAGGCGAATCTCATTACGATACAATTTCAGCATTTATTAAATCTATGAGAGGTAGCGACCCTGATGCTTCAATTATTTGGCTTGCAAAAATGCTTGATGCAGGAGAAGATCCAAAATTTATTGCACGTAGAATGGTAGTATTTGCAAGTGAAGATATTGGCAATGCCGATCCTGACGCACTCCAAATTGCTTTAAATGTATTTAGAGCTGTAGAAATAATTGGAATGCCTGAATGTAGAATTAATCTTGCACAAGGAGTAACATATTTAGCATCAACAGTTAAAAGTAATGCTTCATATTTGGCAATAGATAAAGCATTAAATTTGATAAAAGATGGAATGCCAATTTCTGTGCCTTTGCATTTAAGAAATGCACCAACTAAATTAATGAAAAGTGAAGGATATGGCAAAAATTATAAATATCCACACGATTTCCCAGAGCACTTTATAATTGCAAACTACTTCCCTATTGACTGTAAATCAATTAAATTATACAATCCTGATGGAATTGGAAGAGAAATTAAAATAAAAGAAAGATTAAATAAATTATGGGAAGGTAATAAATAAATTACAAAACCTTTTAAATAAATTATCACATTGTTAATAATATTGTCGTTATGGATATTATATTGCATTTATATAAAATACAAAGGATTAGAAAATGCT
>JAYTXK010000009.1:0-3296 GCA_043743005.1 Ignavibacteriota bacterium | reverse complement strand
CTGAAAAACAACTTTAATATTTCATTTATTTTAATTATTTTTCAAAATTAAAATATAAAATTGAATTGTAGTCTTTGGCAATTTGTTCAATTTATTTGGAACTGTCATATTTATATTCTCCATTTAGATCATTATCAAAAGGTACAAAAGTAAAAAAAACTATGTCATTATCTAAGTCTAATGTTGAGCCAAAACCTAATTCTGTTCTAACTAAGTTTCTATATACGTTTAATAATTCCATTGGGCTGGGTGTTGCTATAGCTCCAATTAATATTTTTGAAAACAAATTAATTAATTCTACATTTTCACATGATAAAATTAAGCTATTATGACACTTTCTAACATCTTCAGTATTAATAAATTGCAATTTAATTTTTTGATTTTTATTTGGGTTCATCAATTGTGAAAAGTGAGCATCTAAAATTGTTAATGATTGAATTATTGCATCATATTTTAATTGCCGCTTTTGTTTTTCTACTTCATGTTGATTTTTAAACTCTAATTTCACATCTTCTATTTTGGAAGTTATATCAGCTATATCTTCCTTTGTAGCTATATTTTTCCCTTTTTCCTTAACGTAACCTTTACCAAACAGCATTAGGCAAAGTATTGCTTCTATAATTATAAATGTTATATGACTTTCCATTTAATCTCCTAAAATAAGTTTAATTCCCCCCCCTCACTCCAATTCTATTATTACAGCGTCTTTTTCTACTGGTGTGCCTACAGCATATTTTATAGTTTTTACTTTGCCAGAGGCAGAAGCAGCAATTGCATTTTCCATTTTCATTGCTTCAATTATTACTAATTTATCACCTTTTTTTACTTCATCGCCAACTGCACAATTTATTTTAACTATTAAGCCCGGCATTGGTGATTTGATATTTCCACCCTTAGCTCCAGCACCTGACTTAACTTGCATATATTTTTCAAATTCGGCTGTGGACTTATCTTTTACATTAAAATTATAGGAGAAAGAATTAAATAGCAACTTAAATCCTTCTTCAGCTTTTTTCATTTGCACGTGCATAATTTTATTATTTAGCGAAATCGAAAAAACTCCATTGTCATACTTTTTTAATATCTTAATATCATAAAGATTATTATTTATCGTAATTTGATTTTCATTTAATATTGCTTCAAATTGCTTATTTTCAGTAGCTATTACTAATTCTCTATTCTTAATCATATTTATATTAATTTAAATTTCTAATTGCAAGATTATTTGCTTTCCAATTATTTATTTTAGGACTCGGATCTTTTATAATATTTTTGTTTTCATTCATAGCAAATAAAAATACTGCCACAGCCGAAAGTTCTTGCTCTGCATTTTCTTTACTAGCTTTCAATTTTTCAAAATCAAAATGGTTTGGAATATACCCTGTATCAAAATACCCATTTCTAAATGTATCATCTTCCATTACTTGAATTAAAAATGGAATAATTGTATTAAATCCCATTATTCTATAATCTCTCAAGGCAGAGTGCATTTTATTAATTGCATCTGTTCTATCGCTACCCCAAGTGATTAATTTAGCAAGCATCGGATCGAAGTGCATCGATACTTCCGAGCCAGTTTCAATACCACTATCTACTCTTACCCCTCTGCCTTGTGGGTTTCTCAAATAATCAATTCTACCCAAATCAGGCATAAAGTTTTCAAGTGGGTCTTCTGCATAAAGCCTTACTTCAATTGCATGACCTTGTAATTTCACATCTTTTTGGCGAAATGCAAGAGGATAACCAGCTGCAATTTTAATTTGCTCCACAGCCAAATCCAATCCACATACTATTTCTGTTACTGGGTGTTCTACTTGCAAACGTGTGTTCATTTCAAGGAAATAGAAATTTTTATTTATGTCTAATAAAAACTCTATTGTACCAGCGTTTACATAATTGCAAGCACGAGCAGCATCAATTGCTACTTTGCCCATAGCTATTCTGATTTCTTCAGTTAGAATATTAGATGGTGCTTCTTCAACTACTTTTTGGTGTCTGCGTTGGATAGAACAATCTCTTTCGCCAAGATAAACATAATTACCATGTTCATCGCCAAGTATTTGAATTTCAATATGCTTAGGATTAATTACATATTTTTCCAAATAAACCAAATCATCTCCAAAAGACTTAATTGCTTCCCTTTGAGCACCTTCATAACTTTCAATCAAATCTTCTTCTTTTTCAACTAATCTCATTCCTTTTCCACCACCACCAGCTGCAGCTTTCAGAAGCACAGGGTAGCCAATTTCTAATGCTATCTTTTTCAATTCGTCCATATCAAGGACATTTTTATTATGACCAGGTACAATTGGCACTCCAGCTTTTAACATTAGTTCTCTTGCTCCAGTTTTAGAACCCATAACTGTAATAGCATGGGCTTTTGGACCAATAAACTTCACTCCAGCATCTTCGCAAGCTTGTGAGAAAGCTCCATTTTCAGATAAAAAGCCATAACCTGGGTGAATTGCTTCTGCACCACAATCTTTAGCTATATTAATTATTTGGTGCATATCCAAATAGCCACCTTTAGGTGTGTCTGATTTTAATTCATAAGCGTAGTCTGCAAAATGTACATAAGGCATTTCTCTATCTACTTCATGAAAAATCGCAACAGTTTGGATATTTAGGCTTTTTGCTGCTTGCATCACTCTAATAGCAATTTCACCTCTATTAGCAATCAATATTTTTTTAAACATAATCTTTTTTGCAGTAACTTTTTTTATTTTGTCAATATTTTCACTTGCAATTTACTAATTTTCTAAGACTTTATAAACTAAGTAAATTTTGGACGGGAGGAAATATAGATTATTTTTGTAACTCAAAAGAAACAATTAAACCAAGTGAGGAGCCTAAGTTTTTGGTTTTTGCTTTTTAAAGAGCAAATTAAGAACCCCACCTAAATCCTCCCCTAAAGATTTTAACAAGTTAAAATCGGAGAGGGAAAAAGAATAATACTGCAAAACCACTTTGTTGTTTTTCAATCACTTAACATAAATCTTTGCAGGGGTCAATCGACCCTTTGCAGTAAAAATAGCAAAAATATGTTACTGCAAATCATAAAATTTAAAAAACACAAATATGTATTTTTGACGTATAAATTAGGAATATGTTGCTTGAAAATCAACAATTTTACTTTCACTTATAAATATTCCGAATAAATACATTTTGTCTAAATCTTTATAATTATGACTTTTAAATTTAACATTTATTTCAAAACAAAAACCTCCACTTATGAGGGTGGAGGATTTGTGTTACAAATTATATATGATAAAGATTTGCATATTATGCAAGTCTTT
>JAYTXK010000008.1:0-8290 GCA_043743005.1 Ignavibacteriota bacterium | reverse complement strand
CAATACTCTTCAGCTTTTACCGCAAATTGAACAATTTATTTCTCCTCCTTTGCGAATGCAAAAGCTAATAATAGAGAATAATACAAGAGAAAAGCAAAGATATGTGGTTTATCTCAAAGACACTGCACAAAATTGGTTTCCAGCTTATCCTTTGAGTCATTCTAGAATTTCAAATATGTTTTCCTTATCTGAGAAAAAAAGTGTAGAATTATATTTTCAAGCAGATTCAATCTATCCTTTTGATAGAATTTACATAAGATGGCTCAAAAAAGATAAACGAATGAGTGATAACATTGCGTACGCAAAGGCATTTAAAATACCTTCTAAACCAATTAAATTATATGCAACAGATTTTACAGATTTGAAATTAGAAAAGCAGGATATATCATATTCTGATGAATGGAATTTACTAATATTAAATTTTATTGCTTTATTTGGAATATGGTACATCGCTATCCTTCCAAATGATAAATTTTGGCGAATATTTATGTATGCTTTTGCAAGTCTTATTTCATTATTTTCTTTGTTTTATATATATAATTTAATTCAAACTATTTCTGAATTTTATTTTTTACCATTTGTTGGTTAAATAAATATTTAAAATTTTAATAAAATTAAATATATCTAACGCAATCAAAATCAAACAAGTTATTTTATCTTTTTATTTTTGTAAATAATACTATTTTATTATTAAACTTAATTTTAAATGTTTAATTTGTATTTTAAAAATATGTAATTAAATTGATATATTAATAGTTTGTACTTATTTATATTACATAATCATCATCATTTGTAAAAATAAAGTTTCTAAAGTGTTATTTGGAATTTAAAATTAATTATAGGATAAATTTATGAAAGAGCATTTTCCTCGCAAAACCAAAATATTATGTACTTTGGGTCCTTCAACTGCTGGAGTAGATAATTTAGTAAGATTAATCTATTCTGGTATGGATGCAGTTAGATTAAATTTCTCTCATAGCACTCATGAAATTCACTTAAAAACAATTAATGAAGTGAAAGAAGCCTGTAAAATTGCAAAAAAATATGTTCCTATTCTTTTGGACTTACAAGGTCCTAAAATCAGAACAGAAATGGTTGAAAATGGTGAAGTCTTTTTGCAAGATGAAGCTGAATTTAGAATTACTTCAGAAGATATCGGAATAGGAAATTCAAATAGAGTTTATACAAGTTATGCAAATTTAATACATGAAGTACAGCCTATGAATACTATCCTAATTGATGATGGATATATTATACTGCAAGTACTTAGAATTGAAAATAATGATATAGTTACAAAAGTAGTAAAAGGTGGATTACTTAAAAATAGAAAAGGAATAATTGTTCCCGGTGTGTCAAGTTCGGCACCTTCATTGAGTGAAAAAGATTTAGCAGATTTGAAATTTGGACTTGAAAATGGAGTAGATGCTGTAGCTTTATCTTTTGTACGTTCCAAAAGAGATGTAATTGAGCTAAAAGCTGCAATGAAAATATATGGAAAAGAACTACCTATAATATCCAAAATTGAAAGATTTGAAGCCTGTGATAATATAGATGAAATAATTGAAGAAAGCACAGCTATTATGGTTGCAAGGGGAGACTTAGGACTTGAAATGCCAGCTGAAAAACTCCCGGTTATTCAAAAAGAAATTATTAATAGATGTAACTATTTTGGAAAACCTGTTATTACAGCTACTCAAATGTTGGAATCTATGATTCAAAACCCAAGACCAACAAGAGCTGAAGCAAGTGATGTGGCGAATGCAGTAATTGATGGTTCAGATTGTTTGATGCTATCTGGAGAAACAAGTGTTGGCAGGTATCCATTTGATGCTGTTGGTTATATGTCAAGGATTATTGAAAATATTGAAGATCAATATCCATTTGATAGTAAAAAATATATGGGACTTGATGCTGATAATCCAGATTTGTATGATGCTCTTGCCAATGCTGCTTGTTTGATAGCTGATAAAATAAATGCAAGTGCGATAGTAACTCTTGCAAATGCCACTTCAACTACAAAAAAAATAGCGAGCTACAGACCAAGAATTCCTATTATTGCTTTGACTACAGATGATTATGTATGCAGACGATTACAATTTATATGGGGAGTTACTCCACACTTAACTGAATCGGAAGAATTAGCTTTCGACCCTCAAACTTTGTTATCTCATAATTTTGTTAGGCGTGGTAGCTATATAGTAACTGTATCTGGTAATGCCAGTAGAAAAGACAATTTAGATGATATGATAAAAGTAATTAAATTATAAACCAAAAAAAAGCCCAAATCTTAATAGAAATGGGCTTTTTTTGTAATTTGTAGATAATAAAAATAATAATAATTAATATAATAATTCGGAAATTAGTTTATAGACATTTTGAAGTAGTTTACATATAGCTTTTTTGTTTCTGTTCTTAATATAAAACCACCAATTTTAAACCGATGGAACAATAGAAGCACCCTTGCTTGGGTGTCTTTCTTATGTTCTATCGGTGGGTGCTTGGTCGTACCTTTTGTAAGGGCGTATTGGTAGGACACCCTTTTTACATTGATATTTTACATTTTTAAATTTTAAGAGGTTTTATATGAAAAAGTATTTTGTTCTTTTTATCTTTCTTTCAGCTTGCTTTTCAGTTTATGCAGATAACTATTTTCAAGATACACTTTGGCAGAAAAAGACAGACCAAAGTGAAGGCTTTTATATGTTGAAGTTTTCACAGAATGACTCAATTATTGCTGGCTTTGGGTATGAAAATACAATTTTTTATGAAGCAAAAACAGGAAATGAAATAAATAGAATTAATGGTTATGGATATGGTTTTTTTATTAATAACGATATGCAATTTATTAGAGTTGCAAGTGGTAATAAAACTATTGAAATTTTAGATACTAAATCATGGGATAGAATTGATACTATGCAAAACGATGGTTTATCTATAGGTAAATTTGATATTAGTTCTGATTCAAAATTTTTAATTAGCGTAATTCCAAAAGGCATAAGAATATGGGATTTAATTACAAAAAAAATAATA
Organism: Ignavibacteriota bacterium; assembly: GCA_043743005.1. Taxonomy (GTDB): domain Bacteria; phylum Bacteroidota; class Ignavibacteria; order Kapaibacteriales; family UBA2268; genus JAPLFM01. Next base: position 5,260 of record JAYTXK010000008.1, on the reverse strand, counting down.
AAAACAAGAATTTATCCAGATGAAGAAAATATGACAGACATGGGTTTATCAAGTCCAAAATTTCTTTTAAATAATAATATTATTGTACAAATGAGTAAAACATATAATATACCCAATTCAACCCCACCACAAACAAAAACCATTGGTGATTTTATTATACTTAATTTGAGTAATTTAGATAGTATAGGCTCGTTGGGTAATCATAGATATTATGTTTTATCTAAAAATAATAAGTATATTGCTTATGGAACTGGCGACAACAATTACGGTATAGAAGTTTATGATTTTCAAACTAAAAAGTTATTATATAAATTTCCAGTTAATGGATTAAATGTAACTGGACTTGAGTTTACTAGTGATGAAAAATATTTGGTAACAGCAGATCAATATAATAATATGAATACATGGGATATTAGTAACGGAAAGCAAACTTTTGAATATATTAATGGGTGTACTTCAAATTTTAATATTTCTCATAATCAAAAATATATAATATGGAGCTGTTCAAGACTTCTGTCTTTATACAACGCATATTACACTAATACCTCAGTAATAGACCCAACTAATACCACAAATACTATGTATCCAAATCCAACTAATGGAATTGTAACAATTACAAATTCTTGCTTGTTACCTCAAATGCATTACTCAATTTCTAATCAATCTGGACAAATACTGAATTCAAGTACGATACAAAATGTAAACAATCAAATACAATTGAATTTTAGCCAATACCCAAGTGGAACTTACTACATTAACTTGCAGTGCAATCAAGAGCTTACCAACTATAAAATTATTAAGGAATAAAATTATGAAAAAAACGATTGTATTCCTAATTATAATTGTAACAAATATATATTCACAAGATATAGAGCCAGGTAAGATGGTATTTCATATCAATGGAAAAGATACAACTTTGTCAAGAGAATTTGTTGATGGAGGAAAGCCGAGGTTTACTATAGGTACCCAATGGGGAGGCATTCCAAAGGTACATGATGCTTTTTTTTCATAAATTTTTAAAAAAGCATTAATAGATTTAATTCTTTTTTTGTAATTTATAGATAATTATTATAATAAAAAAAAGCCCTTTCAAATTTCTGAGAAAGGGCTTTTTATATTTAAATTAAAGTTTAAATGTTTTATCCTATAGCTTGCTTTACAATTGCTGTAAAGATTTCAGGCTTATTCATAGCAAAATCAGCTAAGACTTTACGGTTAATCACGATATTTTTAAGAGCAAGAGCGTGAATTAATTTAGAATATGTAGTGCCATTCAATCTTGCAGCAGCATTTATACGGACAATCCATAATGCTCTGTATTGGCGTTTTTTTAGTTTTCTACCCACATAAGCGTGAGTCAAACCTTTTTCAATGTGGTTCTTCGCAACTGACCATACGTTTTTTCTACGTCCCCAATAGCCTTTGGCTAATTTTAGGAATTTTTTACGTTTCAATCGCGAAGCTACTTTATTAACTGATCTCATCAGTTTATCCTTTTAATAAATTTTAAAATATTTAAAAACATAAGCATAGGGAGAGCTTCATCCCCTTGTGCTTAAAAATAGGAAATTAAGAACCAGGAAGCAATACATTCAATCTACCCATATCTGCTTTATCAACCATTGAAGACTTACGCAAATTACGTTTACGTTTTTGACTTTTTTTGGTTAAGATATGTGACATGAATGCCTGTTTCCTCTTAAATCCACCACCACCTGTGCGTTTGAAACGCTTTTTAGTAGCTGATTTTGATTTCATTTTAGGCATTGTGTTACCTTATACAATATAAATGAAAGAATAAAAATATACGACTTGCAATTTACGAATAATTTATTTCTTAAGCAAAGACTTTTCAACAATTACATCTAATATTTTGAATTACTTATAGCTATATGCAATGATTTAGAATTAAAAATCCAACTCATAATCAAATTAATCTCATTAACTTATTGATTTTTGTAATTTCTAATTTTAATATAATATTAGTTTGTGTAAATTGTATTATTGTAAAACACAAATTGAAATAAATGAATTTAATTAAAGCAATTATACTCGGTATTATTCAAGGTTTGACTGAATTTATACCTATCAGCTCTACTGCTCATCTTACTATTGCAGGCAAACTAATGGGATTAATCGACCCAACTCATCCTGAAAATTGGACATCTTTCATAGCTGTGCTTCAGCTTGGCACTCTTGTAGCTGTTCTAATATTTTTTGCTAAAGATATAAAACTAATATCTATTGCAACAATCAAAGAAACAATTTCTCACAAAGGCAATTTAGCTAAAATGACTCATGATGCAAAAATGGGTTGGTATGTAGTGCTCGGTACTATCCCTATTGTAACTATTGGCTTAGGCTTGAAGAAAATAATAGAAGGTAGCCTTACTAAAGAACCAATGGTTATTGCCACAAGTTTAATAGTTTTAGCAATAATATTATTTATTGCTGATAAGTATGCTAAGTTAAATCGTGGAATGGAGAGCTTAAATCTTAAAGATGCTTTAATAATTGGCTTGTCGCAGTGCCTTGCACTTTTTCCAGGTGCTTCTCGCTCTGGCTCTACTATTATGGCAGGGCTATTCCTTGGAATAAATAGAGAAACTGCAGCAAGATTTTCTTTTTTACTAAGCATTCCTGCAATACTTGGAAGTGGCTTATTAGAATTAAAACACGCAATTCCTAACTTACAATCTGCTGATTTGGTTAATTTGCTAATAGCAACAATTGTATCTGGGATAGTTGGATATGCTTCAATTTCATTATTATTGAAATATTTGCGAACTCATAACACAATAATTTTTGTTATTTACCGTATTATATTTGGTTTTGTTATCATAGCTTTAGCTATGCAACATATTATTTAATCGAATAAAATATTGATTAAAACATTTTTTTTATTAATTTATTTAAAGGTATTACTATTATGAAAAAATTCTTTTTATTGCTACTTTTGTCTTGTATATTAAATTCTACAAGTGCTTTTAGTATTGATGCTCCAAAAGCAAACCCTCAATACAAAATAACTGTTACTCAACTTGGAAAATTGTTGGGTGAAATTATTTTAGAAACTTGGCCCGAAGCAGCTCCAAAACACGCACACAATTTTGATAGTTTGGTAAGCATTAAGTTTTATGATGGCACTGCATTTCATAGAGTTATTTCAGGTTTTATGATACAAGGTGGTGATCCAAATTCTAAAACAAATGATCAATCTAAATGGGGAATGGGACAGCCAGGACTTACTAATGTGCCTGCTGAATTTTCAGCGACATTATCTCATACAAGAGGAGTACTTTCTGCTGCAAGAAGAGGCAATGATGTAAATAGTGCCACTACACAATTTTTCATAATGCACAAAGATAGCCCACAATTAGACAATCAATATTCTATTTATGGCAAAGTATTAAGTGGTATGGAAGTAGTAGATACTATTACAAAACTCCCACTTGGTGGAGATCAAGGCTCTGCTCCAAAAGATAAAGTAGAAATGAAAATAGTAAGATTAAAGTAAAGTTATTATTTTCAAATAAAAATATACAATTCTATTTAAATGCAAAACCACCTCAAAAGGGTGGTTTTTCATTTCATTATTTCAACCCTTAGCGAGGAGGCAAGTGTATTCTTGTAATTCCCAACTTGGTTTGGAATCCAGCATTTTGCCTATGTCTTTGCCTTTCGTCACTCCGAGGGGTCGATTGACTTTAAGCGAGGAGCCAAGTGTTTTTATTCGTCACTCCGAGCAAAGCGAGGAGTCAAGTGTTTGGTATTAATTTCTCCCTCCCCGATTTTAACTTGTTAAAATCTTTAGGGCGAGGGTCGGGGTGGGGTTCTTAATTCACTCTTTGAAAAAACAAATCCCTACCTCACTACCATCACAGAGATATTATTTGTTTTATTTCAAAGTTCAAAAGTAAATTACTTAAATGTACTGACTTAATTAAAATGTAATAATATGAGATATGAGCAAATAGGGAATTGCTTGTTATTTTTTGGAGAAATATAATTAAATAGATTACTTATTCTTTGAAATATGAATTTCTCAAAAATTAAATTATTAATTTAAAATAATCTATAATATGAAAAAAATATACCAGCTATTAATGTAGAAAAAGAATATCCAACAATATATAATTATCTATTTAAATTCAAAAGTGAGCTTGAAATTAGACAAGACAATGTAAATCACTGGAGTAATTTAAGAAATTGTGTTTATTTTGATCAATTAGAAAATGATAAAATATTTTATCCTGACATAAAACAGAGGTTAAATTTTACCTTAAATACTAATAAGTATTATTTAAACAATACAGCTTATTTTCTTAATACTGGAAATAAGTATTTATTAGTAATTCTTAATTCTAAAGTTTCTCTCTTTTATTATAAAACTATAAGTGTTCATTTAGGTTCTAAAGCTAATAGTGCATTTACTATTTATATTGAACAAATTCCAATCCTCGAAATAACACTTCAAGAACAAAATCCATTTATTGCTCTTGTTGACTAAATATTAGAAGGAAAAAAGCAAGACATAGACACCACAAATTTAGAAAATCAAATAGACAAAATGGTATATAAGCTATATGAGCTTAGCGAAGAAGAAATTAGAATAGTAGAGGGTGTGGGGTAAATAAAAAAAGCTGCCCTTTTGAGACAGCCCTTTGTTATTTTTACTCAACTACTAGGTTGAGGAGTCATTATGAATTGATTTTTCCCCTAATAGCATTACAAAGTTAATGAAATAATAACTAGTATCCAAATATTATTTTAGAATTTTATTGGAATATAAGACTTGAAATAAATAAGCAATAATATCCTAATTAATGCGTCAATAATACATATTTATGTACTTTGTTCTTTGATTTTATGGTTTGCAGAAGTATAATTTTGCAAAATCCACTGCAAAGGGTCGATTGACCCCTGCAAAGATTTTTGTTAAGTACTTGAAAAACAACAAAGTGGTTTTGCAGTAGATTTTTCATTCTCCCTTATTTAAAGGGAGATGTCAGCTTGCTGACAGAGGGTTTTTCTTAATTAGCTATTTGAAATAGTAATATATATATACATCATACTATTTTGGTTTTACAACAGAAGCAAATTGCAAAAATTTTGCATCAGTTAAATTGCCCATAAATATAAAGTTAGCAAGTTTTAAATTTTTGGATTTACTAGGATTTATACCTTCCATCTGTAAAATCTCAAAACCTAAAGTATCAAACATATTAATAATACTTTTTTGAGTAAAAAATCTCAAATG
>JAYTXK010000007.1:0-7612 GCA_043743005.1 Ignavibacteriota bacterium | reverse complement strand
CAATTCATATAAACGAGTTCCAAACTACCGTGATTTAACTCCACAGGATGAATGGGATTTATTGGAAAATCATTACAACAGAGTTACCGATACTTGTATTCCAGAGGAAGAAGCATTTCGCAGATTACAAAAACATATTCATCAAGTTTGGAGCGATGCAGAAAAAAAAGGAGAACGATATTTTCCGCATGAGTATATGTACAAAATGTTGTTGTCGGGGGATTTGAAACAATATTATGAAATTGACCCGAAGAATTCTTGGATGCTTGCAGCAGCAGAAAAAAATATTCCAATTGTTGTTCCTGGTTGGGAAGATTCTACAATGGGAAATATTTTTGCTTCGTATGTAATCAAAAATGAATTGAAAGCATTAACGATGAAAAGCGGAATTGAATACATGGTGTGGCTTTCGGATTGGTACAGAAAAAATTCGGGTGGAAAAGGAGTTGGATTTTTTCAGATAGGCGGAGGTATTGCAGGAGATTTCCCAATTTGTGTGGTGCCAATGATGTATCAAGATTTGGAGTGGCATGATGTTCCTTTTTGGGGATATTTCTGTCAGATTTCTGATTCTACAACAAGTTATGGTTCGTATTCAGGAGCAGTGCCAAATGAAAAAATAACTTGGGGTAAACTTGATGTAAGTACACCAAAATTTATAGTAGAATCAGATGCAACAATAGTTGCTCCACTTATTTTTGCTTGGATATTGGGCTGGTAATTTTAAAAATATTTTTTTTTGTATAATATATAATTATGAACCAAGTCTTATCACAATCAATTGAAGATTATTTGAAAGCAATATATTCATTGCAAAATCATAATATGGCTTCTATTTCTGAAATTGCTACAGCTCTTGAAGTTGCACCTTCGTCTGTAACTAAAATGGTTCAAAGATTATCCGTATTGGAATTAGTTAACCATTCATCACATAAAGAAGTTAGCCTTACAGAACTAGGTAAAAAAGTAACTTTAAAAGTAATACGGAGGCATAGACTTTTGGAAACTTTTTTGGTTGAAAAAATGGGATATACTTGGGACGAAGTGCATGAAGAAGCCGATAATTTAGAACATTATATTTCTACAAAATTTGAAAATAAAATTGCAGAATTATTAAATTACCCTAAATTTGATCCACATGGAGACCCAATACCAAATGAAAATGGTGAAATTGACTATTTAGAAACAACGCAACTGACCAAGATTTCAACAAATACTGAAGTTACAATAGTTAGAATAGACAAGGATGATTCAGATTTATTAATTTACTTAGCAAGAATTGGAGTAATGATAAATGCAAAAATTAAAGTAATTGAAATTCAAGATTTTGGAGGCTCAATTATATTTAGTATTAATGGTGAAAGTAGAATGATAGGCTTGGAAGCAGCAAAATATGTTTATGTAAAAGTGGAATGAAAGTAGAAGTTTATTGTATTTATTAAAATTTTTAATAATTATTTTGCAATTATTTTTTCCAAATTTAATTAATTATTGTGAGTATTTATTTTTAAGAGTTTTTATTTGTAAAGATAAGATATAGGTAATGAAAGAAAAGCAAAATTCACATGATTTAAAGATACCAAATTCTAATTTAAATGAGAGTACTAAGTTACCAAGTTTGAATGGACTAAGAGCAATTAGTATTTTATTAGTAATTATACATCATATTGGACATAATAAATTTTTTAACGGATATGAATATGGGACAATCATAAGAGGTGTACTTTCTTTTTTACAAGATGGACAATTAGGTGTAAACATATTTTTTGTAATCTCTGGATTTCTAATTACAACTTTATTAATTAGAGAAGAAAAACTTTATGGTAAAATTAATCTTAAAAGTTTTTATATACGCAGATCCTTAAGAATATTTCCTGTTTATTATTTTGTACTTTTAACTTATTTTATATTACAAATATTAAGTTTAATAGAAATTTCAAACTTATCTTGGTTTACTTCTTTGACTTATACAAAATATTTTAATAGGGGTTCAGATTTATATACTGGTCATTTTTGGTCATTATGTGTAGAAGAGCATTTCTATATTTTTTGGCCTATTGCTTTTATGTTTGGAAAAAAAATAAGAAAATATTTGGCATTTTTTTTAATCTTGATAGTTCCAATAATAAAGTTAATATCTTTTTATTTTCCAGTATCTTGGGTGCATGATTTAACTATATTAACCAGAATTGATGCAATTGCATTCGGTTGTTTAGTATCAATATACAAAGATTATATTTTAAGTAAATTAGAAAAATATTGGAAATATATTATTTACATTTCATTAGGTAGTTTATTCATTTTACATTTTTTACCAAGTAATATTTTAGATTATAATCATTTTGCGGTTATAAAATCTTTTGGTACTGCTTATGGAAGTATTGCCAATATATTTATAGCATTATTAATATTATATTCAATTTATGGTCCTAAAAAACTTTGGTATAAATTTTTAAATTTAAAAATAATGAATCATATAGGAATATTATCTTATAGTTTATATTTATGGCAACAAATTGTAATTTTTGAACCTTTTCATTTTAATTTTAATCCCTTTGTAACAGTGATTTTAATCTATTTGGTGGCATTTACATCATATTATTTTATTGAAAAACAATTTTTAAAATTGAAAAGTAAATTCTCTGGTTAAGTTATTGTTGGATTTGATATAATGGTTTTTAATTATTTTTTCCAATTTGAAAATAATAATTCTTATTTAACAAAACTTTCAAATAAAGTCATTAATTCTTTGAAATCTTTAGGTAAATCACATTCTACTTCAATTATTTCAGAGCTTACAGGGTGAATAAATGTAAGTTTTCTTGCATGTAGCATTTGTCTAGTTGCAATTTTAAGAGCATCATTTGAAAGTTTTTTTAGCTCCGGAATGCTACCACTATACAGGTTTTTATCGCCTCCATAGGTTGTATCTCCAAAGACAGGGTATTTATTATGACTAAGATGTACTCTAATTTGATGTGTTCTACCAGTTCGAAGTTTTAATTTTAATAGTGTGGCAAAATCGTATCTTTGTACTACCCAAAAATCTGTAATAGCGTGTTTACCACCTTTTTTTACAATAGCAAATTTCTTTCTATTCATTGATGAGCGACCAATATCACCTATTATAGTACCAGTATCTTCTTTTACTTTTCCCCAAGCGATAGTGTTATATTCTCTTGAAATAGTTCTATCATTAAACTGTGTTTGTAATTTGGCGTGAATTTCAGGACTTTTAGCAATAATCAAAAGTCCTGATGTATCTTTATCTAATCTATGGACTATGCCAGGTCTTACTTCAGCACTTGCGTATATTACACCTTCATTTGGCTCTTCATCTTCGTCATCATATTCAATTTTAATGGCATCTCTCATACCCATATAATAAATTAGTGCGTTTACAAGAGTTCCATATCTATTTCCAACTCCAGGATGGGTAACCATTCCTGCTGGCTTATTAACCACAAGCAAATATTCATCTTCATAACAAATTTCTAAGGGAATATTTTGTGGGATTAATTCTATTGGTGGAGATTTTAAAATATGACAAATAATCAAATCAAATGGTTTGATTTTTCTACTTGCTTTAGTTTCAATTTTCCCATTTATCAAAAGTCTATTTTCATCAATTGCTTTTTGAACTTTAGATCGAGTAGCATTTTGAATTGACCTTGTAAGAAAGCTATCAATTCTTTCTGTAGCTTGACCAGAGGGTATTTTAAATTCAAGCACTTTTTCTACCATATCAGGATGGTAATTTAATTCAGATTCAATTGGAACTATTAATTTATGGGGTTTCATTAGTACTTTCAGTTTGTATATTTTCATTTGTAATTTGTTCTATTTCACCATTTATTGGTTTTTTTAAAAATACATCTGAAAATTCGGGTAGATATTTATTAAATATTAATATCAAACAAACACCAATTGTAACACAAGAATCAGCTATATTAAAAACTGGGAAATGAGTATAATAAGCTCCAAAAAATTTAATATCAGGAATATCAACTTGAATAAAATCAACTACTTTTCCAAAAAACAAAGGACCATCATTAAATATTACTCCATAAAACACTCTATCAATCAAGTTGCCTGTAGCCCCAGCTAAAATAAACATAAATGCAATTCTGATAGCTTTATGGTAACCATTTAATTTTACAAGTAAATAAACTAAACCAATAGCTGCTATAACCGAAAATAAACTCAAGAAAAATTTGCCAGCACCAAACTCAATTCCAAATGCCATTCCCGGATTTTCGATATAGGTAATACGAATTGCTTCACCAATTGCTTTTTTGCTTTCGCCATAAAACATTCCAATATGCTGAAAGCCAAAAAAATTAAATCCTTTGATATAAAGCTTTGTTGATTGATCTAATACAATTAGTAAAAAAGCAATAATAAAAACATAACGATTAAAACTATCTCTTTCTTTCATAAGCAAAAACTCATTTTCATAAATAAAAAAAGCTGATTATGGAAATGCAAAGCAATTCACATAATACAGCTTATAAATTAATAATAGATATTAAGCTCTAACAGAACTACGAGCTTCAATTTTATCAACTCCATCTTCAGGGCATTTTTGGTGTATCTTGTAAGCAGCAGAAAGAGTAGTTACTGGTACAGCCATTAACCTTTCTTTTGCAATCAAGCAACCACAAACTCTACAAATACCGAAGGTTTTGTCTTTAATTCTATGTAATGCTTCCTCAAGTTTTTTCAAATACTCATGAATTCTTTGGATTTGAGCATAAGTTTTTTCTTTCTCAGCTGCTTCAGATCCTTGCTCTGCCATGTGCATAGAATAAATCATGCTTTCTTCAGCTGCATCAAAATTTGTTAAGTCGTCCAATCTTTCTTTAAGCATTTGTAGCTCTTCAACTGATTCCTTTTTAGAATCATTAATAAAGCTTCTAAAGAATTCTAAATCTTCATCTGAAAATCTTACAGTTGGCATTAATGGAGCTTCAACTACAGCTTGTTCTACTTCTACTACTTTTGTTTTTTTCATAATCTAAATCAATATAATAAATTCATTTTTTTGTTTGTTACAATAATAGAAACTAAATACTAATTAAACTAAAAATTATTTTACACATTTTGAAATTAATTGTTTTTTTTCAAATTTACTAATACTTCTGTGTCGAATATTTCTAATTTAATTGAATTTTGTTCATTTTCTAAGCTATTTATACTAATTGCTAATGTTTCACTTTTAATATATTCAATTTTTGCATTTATGGCTGCAGTAATTTCACTATTAGCCTTAAAGTTAATTGTTATTCTATCAGTTACTTCAAATCCACTATCTTTTCTTAAGTTCTGAATGCGATTTACAAATTCTCTTGCAGTACCTTCTTGCATTAGCTCTGGAGTGATGTGCGTATCTAATGCAACAGTTACACCACTATCTGTTGCAACAAGCCATCCTTCAATATCTTCATTTGCAATTTCAATATCATCTAAAGAAATTGAAACAAGTTCGTTTTCAATTGTCGCTTCCAACAAATTACCTTTTTCTAAAAGAACAATTGTATCATTGCTAAAAGTTTTTATATATTCAGCAACTTTATTAGTAATTTTTCCAAATTTCTTACCAATTACTTTAAAGTTACCTTTTGCTGAACGTCTAACTATATCTGAAGTTTCTTCTGAAACAAATTCAATTGTTTTAATATTCAATTCTTCCATTATCACATCTTCCAAAGATTGAATATCTCTTCTTTCTTGTGGATTCATAACTGGAACTAATATACGTTGCAAAGGCTGTCTTGTTCTTATTTTAGATTTTTCTCTTAATGATCTAGCAAGTACAACTATTTTCTCAGCAAGAGCCATCTTTGTTTCTAATTCGATATTAATAAGCTGTTCATCAGCTAAAGGAAAATCAACTAAATGAACAGAAACAGGTGAACCTTTAAGTTTTAATCTTTGATATAAATAATCAGAAATAAATGGAGAAGTAGGTGCAACCAATGAACATAAATTTAATAAAATACTATGTAAAGTTTGATAAGCAGATATTTTGTCTTTATCTTTTTCACCTTTCCAAAATCTTCTTCTATTTCTACGAATATACCAATTAGACAAATCATCAATAGCAAAATTCTGAATTTCTCTTTGTGCTTTAGTTAATTCATATTCGTCCATATAGTTCGTATAATTTTTAATCAAAGTATTGCACCTTGAAATTATCCATCTATCAATTTCTGGTCTTTCTGAAATAGATACAATTTCATCACTTCCATCAAATCCATCAATATTAGAATATAAAGAAAAGAAAGAATAAGTATTAGTAAGTGATCGGAAAAAATCTGAAATAACAGTTTTAACTATATCACCTTCGTCAAATTTAGTAGTTTTCCATGGTGGGTTATTTATAAACAAGTACCATCTAACAGCGTCAGCTCCTAAACGATTCATAATATCAAATGGGTCAACCGTATTACCCAATCGTTTTGACATTTTAACACCATTCTTATCTAATATTAGTTCATTTACAACTATATTTTTATAAGCTGGCTTATTAAATAATGCTGTTGAAATATTATGTAAAGTATAGAACCAACCTCGAGTTTGATCGATTCCTTCGGCTATAAAATCAGCAGGGAATGATTTCTCAAATATTTCTTTATTTTCAAATGGATAATGAAACTGAGCAAAAGGCATTGCACCAGAATCAAACCATGCATCTATTACTTCATGAACTCTTCTGTATGTCTTTCCATTTCTTTCAAAAATTATATTATCAACAAATGGTCTATGCAAATCTATTTCTTTACCACATTCTTTCACAGGTAATTTTGTACCATCAGTATTAACATATAAGCCAGTACAAAGCTCTGCAATTGAACCAACTGCAAATATATCAGATTTGTCATCTTCTGCTACCCAAAGAGGCAATGGTGTACCCCAAAATCTATCACGTGAAAGCGACCATTCTTTTACTTCTTCAAGCCAATTGCCAAATCTGCCAGATCCAATTTCTTTAGGCTGCCAATTAATATCATTATTGATATTAATCATAGCTTCTTTATATTCAGGAGATTTTATAAACCAAGATTCACGAGCATAATACATAAGTGGGTTACCAGTTCTCCAGCAATGTGGGTAACTATGCAAATAATCATTTGTACTTCTATATATTTTACCCGAATGCTTTAATGCTATAACTACATCTTTATCAACACCTTCTTCTGTGTGATCATCATAAGTAAAGTTTTTAATAGCTCTACCAGCAAAAGGACCTAATTCGTCAGTCAAATGACCGTTAGGAGATACTGGTTGTAAAAATGGTAAATTATATAATTTTGACATTCTATAATCATCTTCACCAAAAGCTGGTGCAAGGTGAACTATTCCAGAGCCATCAGAAGTAGAAACAAAGTCTCCTGCAAGTACAGTTAGTGCATTTGGGTATTCATTTTTATCAATAAAGCAATAATCAAACATTTGCTCATATTCAGTTCCAACAAGATCAATACCTAAAAATTCATCTTTTATTTCGTAAGCTCCATCAAGGATAGATAATCTTGCTTTAGCCAAAATTAGTAAATCAATTAATTCTTCATCTTTAGTTTTTCTTTTGTTTTCAACCAAAACATATTCA
>JAYTXK010000006.1:0-8642 GCA_043743005.1 Ignavibacteriota bacterium | reverse complement strand
GAACCCAATCAATTTTTTTAGCTTTTACAACTTCTTTATACATATTATAAATCGATTTAGGAATTTCATAGTTTCTTAAAAAATCAATATAATTGTTTTTATATTTTTCTTTAAATTTTGAACCTTCTGAAGATTGCAAATAATCATTAGCAATTTCATTATACACACTATATACAATTTTACTTACCATTTTAGTTAAGCGTGAAGTATCACCTTTTACAATATAATCAGGGGTAATACCACCACCACCAAGAAGCATTCTGCCTGCTTTGGATTTGTATGTTTTGATTGAATCAAAGTTTATTTTATCTTTATCTTTTGCATCTTTATTCTTTTCTTCTTTTTTAAGTTTTTCATAGCTATGCTCTACATTTGCACCCTCATCAAGTTCAAGTCTTCCAACAAGGTTACGATATGCTGCCACATCTTTATCTTTGTATGGTCTTTGAATAGAACGACCAGATGGAGTGTAATATCTTGATATAGTTAATCTAAATGCAGCACCATCTTCCAATTCATATTGCCTTTGTACAAGCCCCTTCCCAAAAGAAGTAGTACCAACAACCAATCCCCTATCTAAGTCTTGAATAGCACCTGACACAATTTCACTTGCAGAAGCTGAGCCAGCATTAATCATAACAACTAAGGGTATATCTTCTAAAGAACCACCATCAGATGAAGTATATGATTCGTCAAATTCAGGACGGCGACCTTTTGTATAGACTATCATATTTCCACCCGGTAAAAACTCATCGGCTATTCTATATGCTTGAGTTAAATATCCACCTGGGTTGCCACGAAGATCTAAAATCATTTTCTTCATACCCTGCTTTTTCAATTCATTTACAGCATTCATTAGCTCGTCATAAGTTGTTTCTGCAAAACGAGTAAGGATTACATATCCTACATCAGTTTTATCAATCATATAAAATGCTTCTAATGAATAATTTGGAATTTTATCTCTTTTGATTGTGAAATGAATTAAATCTTTTTCATTCTCACGTTTTATATCAACTTCAACAATTGAACCTTTTGGACCTTTAAGTCTTTTTGGCACTTCTTCTCTGGAAATTGCAATTGCATCTTTATTATCAATTTTAACAATTTTATCCCCTGATAATATTCCCAAAAGCTCTGATGGACCACCAGATAATGGTGCAATTACAGTTATAGTGTCATTTATAATATCAAATTCAACTCCAATGCCATCATAAGAACCTTTAAAGTCTTCAGTTACTTTTTTCATCTCTTCTTTTGCAATGTAAGTCGAATGTGGGTCTAATTCAGCAAGCATACCTGAAATTGCAGCTTCAATTAGTTTTTGAGTGTCAACTTCATCTACATAATTTTTAGTAACAGTGTTTAACACAAATTGAAATTTTTTCATTTGTTCATATACATTATCACTCGAAATAAGTGGTTTTGCAAAAAAACCAATTACTATACCAACTGATACAATAGCAATTGTATAAATTGCTTTTTTCATTATTTCTCCATTTTTGAAGATATTTAAAATATATTTTATTTACTTAATTTGATTATAAACGCAAAACTAACAGCAATGTTACAATTTATTAGTACTTATCAAAAATTGCTTTTATATTGACTATTTCATTTAAAAAGAAGTGTAAAATTACTTGTTTTTTAATTTCAATTTCCATCACTTTATAAATTAATATTTCAAAATCAATATTTGTGTAACTTAACAACTTTTAAAGATTAATTTTCAACAAAAAAAGTCAATCTTTTGAATTGACTTTTTTTTATTTTTTATTATTTGACTTATAAATTTGAAATGATTTCTTCTATTGTAGGATGTGCTGCTAATTCATCAACATTCAAATTTACTAAAAAAGCTAAATTTGCTAAATTTTCAGCTTCTTCATCGCTCATTTCTGAATTTGCTTCACCCGAAATATTTGCAATATAAAAGCCAATAGCAATTAATGTCTTTTTAAAATGAATAGATTCCTTAGGATCTAATGCTTTATCAACTATTTTAGCAACATCAGTTAATCCATGCTTAAAGCCACGCATATCTGCCATACTTTGTCTAAAAATCAAACCTGGATTGACATCGATAGACAGTAATATCTCTTTAATTAAAGGATCTTTAAATTTTGCAGAATTTGAAGTAACTGTTTTTAAGGCTTGTTGTTCTTTTTTGTCAACATTCCCATCAGCACCAGCTACGTTTTGAAATACCCACATAATTGCAAATTGCAAACTTTGCCATTGTTCAGTATTAAATAGAGTCTTCATTCTCATAAATCATCTCCCACAGGGTATAATTTAAAAATATTTAAGAAGCATAAATAGCCATAATTTCAGAAACAGTAGGCGACGTATTCATATCTTCTTTTGATAATTGCAATAATCCTGCCAAAGTACCTATAACTTTTAATTCTTCTTTACTTAATCTAGTTCCACCAGCATCACTTGAAACATTTCCTATATAAAAACCCATTGCAAGCAATACTTTTCTAAATATTGCATTTTTTTCAGGAGTTAAATATTTGTTTAATAATTGTATTGTTTCAACTAAACCAGCTTTATAGTCTCTAGCATCATTCATACTTTGTCTAAAAAGGTTTCCAATATTTGGTTCAATTGAAATAAAAAGTTCCTCGGCAAGTTCACTATTAATTGCTCCTGCTTTTGAGCAAACAGTTTTAATTGCCATTTGTTCTTTTTTGTCAATAATGCCATCTGCACCAGCGACAGCATGAAAAACCCACATCACAGAATACAACAAAGTATTCCATTCATCAGCATTTACTTTTTCTATATATCCCATTTTAATCTTATTTGTATTAATAAATCTTTACAAATCTAAAAAATAAATTTTATAATAACAATAATAAATTTTATGATTATTTAACTTTATAGATAATTGGTCTGCTTGGTGAAGCATCACTTTCAAAAGGAGCAATTTGCAAATTTAATAAATAGTTCCCATTTTCAACATTTTCATCAACATAAATCATTTCTGTTACTGTTGCAAATAGGCGAGATTCATTATTTATGAGGTGTGATCCTTTAGAAATATTCCAAAAAATATGATGAGCTGTTAACATGCCATCATCATAAGCTCTATCTAATGAAGGGAAATCAACAAGTAAATGCTCTATCCCAAGTTCATAAATAAATTCCATAGCTTCAATACTAAAAAAAGGAGATTCATTTTCAGAATATTTCATTGCAATTTTACTCTTATCATTTGGTGTTGTACGAATTATTAATCCTTTCAAAAAGCTACTATTTGAATGAAGCAAACTTGCTTTTAAAATACTTCTAGTAATAATTTTATCATTTTCATTCAATAAAGGTTCGTAAGTATCATTTGTATTAAATATAGATTCAGTTGGAATTGTAATCAAAGTACTTGGTATAAAAGTATCTTGCAAAATCTTATTTATGGATATTCTTTCGTTAGTTAAATGTCCAATACATTCTGTATGAGTGCCATTGCAATGTGGAATAATTGTTATTACATCAAAATTACAACTGCCACCTTGTCTTGTATCTCCAATCAAAGTACCAACTCTAAATGGTTCAGATTTTGCTAATTCTACATCATAAGTATTTGGCTGAGCTTCGTTAAACTTCATTGATATAGAAATATCAATAGGATGTTTCAAATCTATCTCTACTCTTATATTATGCAAATCAATTAAAGCTCTCATTATTGTTTGATATATTTTAGTTTTCTAAATAAATAAATTAGTGATATGAATGTTAAGACAAATAAGTTAAAATAAAAATTTGAAAAAAATATTGAACTTTCGCTTTTTAATGAAAATTTTATCAATAAATAATTTTCAAATATCATAACACAGCATGAAATGAATAAGAAAAGAATAGTATTAAATATTGCCATTGTTTTAGTTAAATCTTCAATATCTGGTTTTAAAAGTCTTGGTTTTTTGTTTTGATTCCAAATTGAAAATATTGCCATCATCAAAAGAACAAGAATACTTTTAGAAAAATCTTCTACAAAAGTAGAATTGCTTTTAAATATGTTTAGAGCATTGAAAGAATAATTTACCAAAAATAGAATAGTTGAAAATGGTAAGATTAAAATTACTAAAAACTTAAAAATATAGATAACTTCATTTTTACTCATAAAATTATTTATACAGAAAATACTTTGTCAATTGTAACATTGAAAGTAGTTCCAACTTGTGAAACACTTTTAAAAGTAATTTCTCCTTTCAACAAATCAACACATTTTTTTACTATTGCAAGTCCAAGACCAGTGCCAGAGATAGCACCAACATTTCCTGCACGATAAAATGCTTCAAATAGATGTTCTTGATCTGATTCTGGAATACCAATTCCTTCATCAATTACTTGGAATGTAATTTTATTATTTACTTCAGTTAAATTTATTGTTACAGTTTTAGCATTCGGTGAATATTTTGCTGCATTCAATACTAAATTACTTATAATATGCTTTATTTGCTTTTCATCTGATTCTAACTCAATGGCTTTATCTGCATAGTTCAATTCAAAAATATGAGCATTATTATCTATAACTTGACATTCTTCAATTATATCTTTACACAAATCAACAGCTCTAAATCTATTGATTTGTATAGTTGTTTTGCCAGCATCACTTTTACCAATTGTAAGTACATCTTGCAATAATTGTGTCATTGATTTGACTGAACTACGGATTTTGTCCAAAAATTTATTGAATTGTAATTGGTTTGGACCTTGATAAAACTGTTCAATCAAATATGTTGATGTCAAAATTACTGTAAGTGGAGTTCTATATTCATGAGAAATCATTGAAATAAATCTTGTTTTCAAAGTATTCAATTCTTTTTCTTGTTCTAAAGCTTTTGTTACTTCTTCTTTTGCTAATTGTAATTCTTCTTCGGCTTTTTGTCTTTCTTTTATTTCGCTTTTCAAATCAGTTAAAGCAACTTCTAATTGAGTAGTACGATCTATTACTTTTTGTTCAAGCTCTTCATTCATTTTTAAAATAGCTTCTTCAGCTTTTTTAATTTCAGTAATATCTAATATTTGACATATATATACAGTCATTCCTTGAAAATCATTATTTAAAGATGCACTTACATATATATTTCTTTTATTTTGATTTTTATCAATAATTGCAGATTCAAAGCGATTATCTTTGTCTGGATTATTAAATGTAAAAGCAATTCTTTCTTCAAAGTTTGTTAATAATTCCTTATCTAAAAATGTTCTAAAATCTTTGCCATACATATCAGAACTATCATAACTTCCAATTTTGTAGATTTCTTCATTACCATATAAAACAATAAATTCCTTGTCTATAATCAATGTCCCATCTAAGGAATTATCAATAACTGCTTTATACAAAGCCTCACTTTCTCTAAGTGCTACTTCCAAACCTCTTTTTTCTTCAACTATTTCTTCATAATCTATAGTTAGATTTGCACAAATCGAGTTCTTCTCTTCTAATAAATAAGAGTACCCCTCAATTTGCTTAATTAAATCAGCATTTGATAGTTTTTCTAATAATTCTATGTCTTTTATTAATTCTGGCAAAATCTATTGAAAATTTAGATACAAATATTTTATAATTTAAAAATAAATTACTTTATATCAAACTAATATTTTATTAAATCGTAAATTATTTGTGTTATAATTAAAAAATTATCAAAATTCAATTTGAAATTGAGGAATTTTGACTAATTTTTCGTAAATTTGACAAATTGAAAATCATCAAAATATTATGCAAAATATGTTAAAAATAGAAAATTACATTAATGGTAAATTAACTGCACCAGTATCAGAAAAATATTTAGATAATTTCAATCCAGCAAATGGAGAAGTTTATTCATTAATTCCAGATTCTGATGAAGAAGATATTGAATTAGCTTACTTAGCTGCTAAAAATGCTTTTCCAATTTGGTCAAAAACTTCTATTGACGAAAGATGTGATATAATGTTAAAAATATCACATTTAATCAATCAAAATCTAAATGAACTTGCACTTGCTGAATCTATCGACAATGGCAAACCATTAAAATTAGCTAAAAGAGTTGATATACCACGTGCTTCTCAAAATTTCAAGTTTTTTGCAACTGCTATTTTGAACTTTGCTTCCGAATCTCACGAAATGCCCGGAGTGGCTATTAATTATACTCTTCGCAGACCTATTGGAGTTGTTGGCTGTATTTCTCCTTGGAATTTACCATTATATTTATTCACTTGGAAAATTGCTCCTGCAATAGCTGCTGGCAATTGTGTGGTTGCAAAACCATCTGAAATTACACCTATGACTGCTTATTTATTATCCAAAATTTGTATTGAAGCTGGTTTGCCAGCTGGTGTGCTTAATATTGTTCACGGTTTGGGAAGTAAAGTTGGGAATGAAATTGTAAAACATAAAGGCATAAAGGCAATTTCATTTACTGGTGGTACTAATACTGGAGAAACTATTGCAAGAATTGCTGCACCCATGTTTAAAAAACTTTCCCTTGAGCTTGGTGGTAAAAATCCAAATATAATTTTTGCTGACTGCGATTATGATAAAATGTTAAAAACAACTTTGCTTTCTTCATTTTCTAACCAAGGTCAAATTTGTTTGTGTGGCTCTCGAATATTTGTTGAAAGGGCAATATATGACAAATTTAAAACTGATTTTGTAGAAAAGGTTAGTAAAATGAAAGTTGGCAATCCAATGGATGATACTACACAAATTGGAGCTGTTGTTTCAAAAGCTCATAAAGAAAAGGTTTTATCCTATATAAAATTAGCAAAAGATGAAGGTGGTACTATTTTGTGTGGTGGAGAAGAAGTCATTTTGGAAGGTGAATTATCCAATGGTTACTACATTTCGCCAGCTGTAATAGAAGGGCTAAAATATGATTGCAGAACAAATCAAGAAGAAATTTTTGGTCCTGTTGTTACTATCACTCCTTTTGACTCAATCGAAGAAGTGCTAATGATGGCAAACAGCACAGAATATGGCTTAGCTTCTACTATTTGGACAACAAACCTTAATAAAGCTAACCAAGTTGCCTCTGAACTTCAATCTGGGATAGTTTGGATAAATTGCTGGCTTTTAAGAGATTTGAGAACTCCATTTGGAGGAGTTAAAAATTCTGGTATTGGAAGAGAAGGTGGCTTTGAAGCATTAAGATTTTTTACTGAAGCTAAAAATGTATGTATTAGCTATTAAAGATAGTCTAACTAACTACCACCATTATAGATATTATAAACACAAAAACAAAAAAAGAGGCTTTCGCCCCTTTTTTTTATTCTATTTTACTACTTCAATCTTAAACACAGTTCCACTCTGCCTGAGCCTACATAAATACAAGCCAGAAATAAGATGTGATATATCAACTTGACTTTGTATGTCTTTAATTGGTGCTTTTAAAACATTATTTCCTAAAATATCTGTTATAGTCAGCTCTTCGTTTATTTCAGGTTCGGTGCTTAGCTTTAAGTTTAGTGTTTCTTTGCTTGGGTTTGGGTAATAGCTGATGTTGTTAATAGTTGTTGGGTTGTCTTCTACTTCTGATACAAAGTTTGTGTTTTCATATAATCTTCCTTTGTGGGAATTAAGTACAAATATTCTACCATCTTTAAGTAAAGTTGCATCTCCCATATAACCATATTTATTAAGATAAAGTTTTTCATTGAAACTTGTATCCTTTTTCCAAGTATTTCCTCCATCACTTGTAATCCAAAGCTCGTAGAAGCCTATTGCAATCCCATGTTTATTATCCGAAAATCGAACTTTTCTTACACCTCCATCAATTTTCATCAAAGTATCTACAATAGTTTTCCAAGTTTTACCACCATCTATAGTTTTGGCTATATATGAACTCTCATATCTACTTCCACTTTTGAGCTGAATTGAACCTACTCCAATACCATTGTTTTCATCAAAAAAATGAAGCTCCTCAATTCGCTTTGGTGTATATTCATTAGAAACCCAATTTTTACCTAAATCATAAGTTTCACATATAAATGTTCTAGCTTTTATGTATGAATACATTAATATTTTAATATTTGAGTCTTTGAAAAAAACAAAATCTTCGGGCTGGCATAAACCTAATGAATCTGGATTATTAACAATTATACTATCCCAAGTTAAGCCTTTATCTATCGAATAGTGTAATCTATTTGGCTTATATGTGCCGAACTTTGCAAAATAAATGTCTTTAAAGCACTTTAAATATAAGCCATCATCAGTATGTCTTCTATTACCAGCTAATTCATATTTTTTCCAAGTCTTAGCTCTATCATTAGAAAGCCAGTAAAAATTGGTATCTCCTAAGGCAATGCAGTCCTCACCATAGCAATCAACGTCATCAAGATGTGAAGGCAAGTAGATACCATCAAAAACAGTATCTACTAAAGTACTTTCCCAAGTTTTACCAAAATCAAAGGATCTTTTAATCCATGGCATATTTCCATTTATATTATGTAGTTGAATACAAAATCCATCATCATAACATTTAATTACTTTTGAAGACATAACATAGGATGATGTGCTATCGCCAACAAAAGTACTATCAATTGCTTTCCAATCTGCTTTTGTTTCTACAAACAAAAGCAGTATTGTTAATATAAAAATTATTTTTTCCATTTTAATTAATTTATTGATTGATTGAATCGAATAAAACAGTTGG
>JAYTXK010000005.1:0-3229 GCA_043743005.1 Ignavibacteriota bacterium | reverse complement strand
TATATTATAATTTTGAACCATATAATTGTATTGTAAATAAAATTTGTTTTATTTTAATTAATAAGGTTCTTTATGTTTAATAAACTAACAACTAAGTCGAAACTTTTATTAAGTTTTGCATTTGTATCAATAATCACAATGATTATTGGTTACATTGGATTTTCTGGTATAAGCAGTATTCATATTGCTTTAACAAATACAACTCAAAATACTCTACCAAGTATTCAAAATTTATGGGTAGTTAATGAAGCTCAAACTTCACTTAAAGCTCAGGAATTTGGTATTGCCAATGAAAAGATGTCATCAACTGTAATTGTTATTAAAACAAACTTATTCAAATTAAATCAAGGTGTATTATGAAAAATTTAGTTAATATTAAAATTAAGCAAAATAAAGCAATTATTATTGTTTAGATATGTATTAAAACATTATATCTGTAAAATTAAAATAAGACATATTTCCAAACTTTATTAATAAAATTAATTGAGAATTAATAAAGCAAATATACTCGAAAAAGGAATAAAATGAAACTCTTAAGTAATATGAACTTAAAAATGAAAATGATGATTTCATTTTCAATAATGTCAATATTGATAATTACATTGCTATCATTTTTTGCAATTAAAAATAGCAAAGATTCTCTAACAAAAGAAATTGCTATTAATTATCAAACTCAAGCTATGAATGTGATGCAAAAAATAGATATGAGTCTTTTTGAAAGATATGGTGATGCACAAGCGTTTGCTTTAAGTGAATTAGCTTTAAAGAAAATAAATGGTGAAAATGTTGATGCTTCTCTTCAAAAATTTATGAATAAATTAACTGAAGCTTATGGATTTTATGATTTGATGCTTTTAGTTGATGCTAAAGGAAATGTGCTTAAAACAAATTTAATTAAAGCTGATGGAAGTCCATTGATAGAAGCTCAAAGTATGATTGGTAAAAATATGGGTTCCACAAATTGGTTCCAAAAGTGTATCTCTGGTGATATAAAAGCTGGAGAAAGCTATTATTCAGATATTCATTTTGATAATGATGTTTCTTTTATATATAAAAATATCGAACCGATAATGAATTTTGCTGCTCCTGTTTTTGATAATAATAATAAAGTAGTTGGAGTATGGTGTAATTTTACAAATACTAAAAGAGCAATTAATACTATTCTTAATAGCACTTCTAATTATTACAAAAGCAAAGGGATTTCATCTTATAGTGTGATGATTGTTGACAAAAACCAAAGATTAATTAATGACACCCGTAAGCCAGAAGATGATTTAAATTTTAATTTTAAAAGTAATTTAATATCTTTAGTAATTGCTTTAAACGGAATTGATAGCTTTATGGTTGAAAAAAATACTAGAACAGAAATTGAACAATTAAATGGATTTTTTAAAAGTAAAGGATTTAATGCTTATAAGGGAGATGGTTGGGTATGTATATCAAGAGTTTCTACTGAAGAAGCATATGCCCCTGTAAGTCACTTAACTAATCTACTCATTACTACAGGTTTACTACTTTTACTTTTTCTGATTATTACTACTTACTTTATTGCTGTTTTGCTAACTAAAGAAATAAATAAATTTAATAAGTTGGTTAAAGGGCTTACTAATGAAGTTGTAAATGGCAAATTACATTCCAGAGGTCAAATAAATGAAGTAGGAATTGATTTTAAAGAACTAGTAGAAAATACTAATCAACTAATAGATGCATTTGTAAAACCACTCAATATTACAGCAGAATATATAGATAGAATAAGTAAAGGTGATATTCCAAATCTTATTGTTGACGATTATAAAGGTGATTTCAATGAAATTAAAGTTAATATTAATAATTTAATCAATACAAATGCAAGTATAATAGAATCTTTACAACAAATTGGAAATGGAGATTTAAGTATTAAAATGGAATTGAGATCTACAAATGATTCATTAATAATAAGTATTAATAGTCTTACTTTTTCATTATCTGAATTAATAAGACAAATTAATGAAGGAGTGGAAACTACTGCAGCAACTTCTTATCAAATGTCAACTAATGCAGATTCACTTGCTACTGCCTCTCAAGAGCAAGCTGCCCAAGCTGATGAAGTAGCAAGTGCTGTTGAAGAAATGTCTCGTACTGTTACTGAAAATGCTATGAGTGCTGGTAGAACTGCTGAAGTAGCTCAAAAAAATGGGACTATTGCAAAAGATGGTGGTAATGTTGTTGACCAAACAATTTCAAAAATGAAAGATATTGCTAATGTAGTTATGGATTCTGTTTCTAATATTTCAAAACTTGGTGAAAGTAGTAAAGAAATTGGTGAAATTGTTTCTGTTATTGATGATATTGCTGACCAAACTAATTTACTTGCTCTAAATGCTGCTATTGAAGCTGCAAGAGCTGGAGAACAAGGAAGAGGATTTGCTGTAGTTGCTGATGAAGTTAGGAAACTTGCTGAACGTACTACCTCAGCTACAAAACAAATTGCTACTATGATAAAAAGTATTCAATTAGAAACCGAAGGTGCTGTAGTAGCTATGAACAAAGGAGCACAGGAAGTGCAAAATGGAATAAGTTTGGCAGATAAAGCTGGTTATGCATTGCAAGAAGTTGTTTCGAGCTCGCAAGAAGTATTAGATATGATTAATCAAATTGTTGTTGCTAGCGAAGAACAATCTGCTACAAGCGAACAAATATCTAAAAATGTAATGTCTATTTCTAAAGTTACAAGTGAAGCCACTCAGAGAATTGAAGAAATAGCTCATTCTTCAGAAGATTTGACAAGATTAACTGAAACATTAAAGAATATTGTTGGTCAGTTTAATATTGACAATGGAAATAAACATAATAATTTGATTAAAAATAGAAATAGTATTTCTTCAAATAGAACTGAAAGACAACTTAATAGTGGTAGATAATGATTTTTTAATAATAAAATAGAAGCATTGTATTTTATGCTTTGCTTTTATTTTATTTTATTATATTGTTTAAACAGTATTGGTATATTATAAAAAACATTTATCTTGGTAAGAAGATTATGAAAACTTCAACAAATCCAGAAAATAAGAATATTTTAGATGATAATTTTAAAATATTAATCGAAAATTCTCCTGATATTATTATGAGGTTAGACCTCAATCATAAAATATTATATATAAATAGAACTACTTCTGGCTATACAAAAGAAGATGTTATTGGGACAAGTGTCTTTAATTACTTTGAACCCAAATATCATAAATTAGTCAAA
>JAYTXK010000004.1:0-2342 GCA_043743005.1 Ignavibacteriota bacterium | reverse complement strand
TTTGTTATGAGTTTAAAATACCACAATATTATTCAATTTAAAAATATTATATTTAGAAATATAAATAAATTATTTTTAGCATTCTCTATGATTATGCTCTTATTTCTTACTTTCACACTATTATCAAAGCAATTGGCAATTCAATATAATCCAGAGTTTTTTATTGAAAGCAATAGAATAAGAACATTTACAAATTATATTCTTAGTGCAAGCCAATCAAGTAAGGTAACAGTTGATCTCTGGAAAAACCAAATTGAACATTTGCGAAATGAAAATAATGTTAATTCAGAATATTCACTTGATTTTTTAGAAAATAATATTCACAAATTTGAAATTGAAATGCTATTATTAAGTAACTTAACTTTTATTATATTTTGGCTTATTGCCCTCTTTACAATAGTCTCTATAATAAAAACAGAGATTGAAGAAAGTATGGTTAAAATTAATATGTATAAATAAGTACGACATTGCAGTATTAAAAACAATTCACTTTATATAAGTCAATCCACTTTATAAGAACAGCTTTAATTTTTTTATAATTTAAGATTTTATAGGAGTATGTATGAAAAAGAATAATGAAACTTGGGTTACAAGATCCAATATTAATTCAATTGATTTTTCTGATTTTAATTCTGAAATATTTAATAAAAGATTTAGTGCTAGAGGCTATTGCTCTGGCTTCATAGGTATTGATTTTGCAAATTATTCTTTAAATTTAGAAAATACAACTAAATTAAGTGTACAATTTAGATATTGTAAAAATTTACATCTTATAAAATTTCCTAAAGAATTAACAAGTCTTACCCTATGGACTTGCTCTTCTGATAAAATAGAAAGTATAGAAGAAATTGAAAAATTAAATGTATTTGAATATGATTCCACATTGTTAAGCGAATTTCTTCATTCTATTAAGCATATTAAAATAGAAGATTTGAATTTTAGAAAGTGCTTAATTGATGATATAAATTTCTTATCAGAATCTAAAATTAGAGTTATCACTATCAATTTAAGCAAACTAATTAGCTTCAATTGCATAGATAAGTTAAATGTGAAATTCTTATTGATAGAAAGAGGAAATGATATAGTTTCTATTGAATCTATCGAAAATATACAATATAATTTATATTATTCATATAACCCTATCTTTGAAGATTGGGATTTAGAGAATAAAGTACAAAGAAATGTTCACATCAATGAACAATTCTTTTATAGTGATGGAGTTCTTACTATTACTAAATATGAAGATTTAGGAAAAGTAATAGAAGAAATAGACACATCTAAAATTATAGAAGTATATGATGGAATTCATTTTACTAATCTTGATTTTGCAATTGATGAATTTAAATTTGAAAATAAAAATAAACACAAAAACCTACAATTTGATAATTGCAAAAATCTTCACTTATTTGAAAAAATAAATAAATATAGATTTATAGAAATTCTATCAGGCTGTACTGGTAAATTCAAGAAAAATCTCAGATTTAACTCAGTAAAAATATTAAACCATCCAAAAGGTGAGCTTGAAAAAACAATTGATATTTTTAAAAATGTAAAAATACATTATTTAGATATATGCACAAATAGAATCGAAAATTTTACAATGCTTCAAAAACTAAATTATGAATACGGAGAAATTTGCTTACTCAATAAAGTTAATTCATTTGATGGTATCCATGATATGAAATATAATACAAATATTGAAATTGAGCTTCATAGACCTTATGATAAAAATCTAAAGAAATTACCTAAATGTATTGGCTTTTGTCAATTATAGAGAAATAGTTAGAATAACATCTTGTAAAAGTTACCCAAACACACTCCCTATCTATATTTTTAGACTTTCTTCATAAATCGATTTTAAGAGGCTTTTTTGGAATTAGGTGTGGTTTATATAGGCTTAGAATTTTGTTATATTCAGATTATACTTTTTCTCTCCTCCCAGCATAATTTTGTCGCTTTGTAACATATATTTGTATTTATTTTAAAAACAATATTTAGGAATAATATTATGAGTAACTTTCAAGATGATTTCTGGATTTCAGAACATAATATACATACTTTTGATTTTTCCAAATTTGGGACAGATGAATTTGAGAATCTGGGAGAAAGTAATCGAATAAATAAAGTCAAATCTTTTGGGGGATTAGATTTTAGTGAATATAAAATTGACATATCAAGATTAAAATATTCAGCAAAAGAAAATTTAATCTTTAGAGAATGTCAGAATATAAATAATATTATATTTCCAGACGAAATATACGAATTGCGTTTTATTAATTCAAAAATTAGCAATTCTATAAATACAAAATATATAAAATATTTAAATATATGCTATAATAATG
>JAYTXK010000003.1:0-1635 GCA_043743005.1 Ignavibacteriota bacterium | reverse complement strand
AATTTTACAGGCTGTTCGTTATTTTCTCCATCGAATATAATTATATCAAATCCCGATAGTGAACTTTCAAAGGAACATGCAATATTTTGAGTAGTTGGACTCCATTCTAAAGAATAAACAAAAATCAAATCTTTAGCTAATATTCTGATTTGATTGGAATTAAATACATCCCAAATATACAAATCACCTTTGTTAGAACTAATAGCTAACTTATCAGATTGATTACTCCAAGATACTTTATTATAAACTAAATTATTATTCAAATAATAGACATTTTCTAAAAGATTTCCATTTGTGAGTTTTACTATTTTAAATAAACAATTATTACTCTCAATATTTGGTAAGTCCCAAATCACAGATTTACTATTAATTCCTTTATATATATTCTGCCACTTCAAACCATTATCAGAAGAAAAATCCAAGCTTAGATTTTTATTATTCTTAGTTTCCCATTTAATTTCGATTGGAGTATTAGAAGTTAAATGCTCACCACCATTTGGATATATTAGCTCTAATGAATTTGTACCATCAGATTTCTCTTTACCACCTGCATTTAATTCTATTTTTGTTGGGTAGCAAAAGTTCGGGGAAAAAGTGATTTTACAAGTTGAAAAAAGTGTATCAGTTGAATTGTAACTTATGCTAAAACTTTTTGATTCATTTTTAAAAACAAAATCACCTTTTTTAATACCATCAATTGTAAATTTTGGATTCGAAATATATAAACTATCTAAAATCAAATCTGATTGTTTTGCAATTATATTAAAAGTTTTACTTGAACTTGTGTTTTTAGTCACTATATTAAAATCATAAAAGCTAAGATTAATATCAAAAAATGGTAGTGAAGTAATATTTGATTTATAATTTGATGAATCTTGACTGATAATTTTATTATTATTTTTAACAGTTAATTGAATATTTCTTATTGTATCACAGGAATTATTATCCCATGAAATTTCAAGATAATTAGAAAGATTTGATAAATAGGTTGATTCAAGCAAAACTCGAGTTAATTGCTCTGAATTGCTTATGTTTTCATAATATTTGCTATTTGTTCTTCTACTAATTTCACTAAGAATAATTGGGATTTTTGAGTTTAAAGAAATTGGAATAATTTGAATAAAGTTTGTTTCTATTTTTTGAATTATTTTTTCCAAATCACATTCAGCATTACCATCAGTAATTAGAAAAACAAGTTTTTTAAACTTTGATTTCTCTGATATTTTAATTGCTCCAGCAGGTTCATTTAATAAAGCTGAATTAAAATTAGTACCCCCAAATGGAGTAATAAAATTTAAAGATTCAATTAGAGAGCTTTTATCTTGAGTAAAATCTCTATTTAGATAATTATTTAAATTAAAAGTAGTTAATGCAATTTCGTTGCTATCAAGTGGAACAATATTAAAATAATCTAAAATTGCTTTTTTGGCATAATCTATCTTTTCTCCATCCATCGAACTAGAAATATCTAATGCAATAATAATTGATAAATTTGATTTCTTTCGATTAATTTTCTTTATTGATTTTGCAGAATATTTTAAGTAATTATCAAAAATTTCAATATTACTTACATCTACAACTGGTAATAATACTTCAGATTTATTACTATAAAAATAGTTTATAGTTGAAGTTGGA
>JAYTXK010000002.1:0-2399 GCA_043743005.1 Ignavibacteriota bacterium | reverse complement strand
CAGAAGCATTATCATCAGCACCATTATGAATAAAGTTTTTATGTTCATCATCAGATAGTGAACTATTTTCACCCTTTCCAAGATGGTCATAATGCCCACCAATTAAAATGTAATCATCAGTTTTGATATTAGCAGGTATATAGGCAAGCACATTATTATCTAATCCAATTTTCTTACTCAAATCAACCTTCAATTCTATTGTAGCATCTTTGATTAAAAATCCCATTTGATGAGGATTTGGCTCTTTTAGTTCATTCGCAATTGTATCAATATTCATATTCATTGATTTAAGCAATAGATTTGCAGATTCAAAGTTAATATTAGCTACAACTAATCCAGATTTGGCAGGTATAGAGCCAGCTTTTGGTTTTGAAAAAGATTTTCTATTAGAAATAAAAATCACACCTTTTGCTCCAAGCTCTCTTGCAGTCATAATTTTAAACATTTTATCAGAATAATGCAGCATTGATTTCTTTTCATCTTCTTTTAGGCTGTCTGGCATACCTTGAAGCATAAGAACAATCTTATCTTTTACATCTATTCCTTTGTAAGAATTGTATTCTTTTTCACTATTAGTACCTGTTTTAATTCCATAACCAACAAAAACAAGTTCACCTTTTATATCACCATTATTACTTGATAAATCAGGTATAAAACTATTATATAAGTTCCAATTTTGTCCATTGTAGCTAATAGAATTTTTTACATCATTAATTAAAATATCTTGGACAAAGTCAAATTTGTAGTCAAAATTTTCACCCAAGGGTTTTAATCCTAATTTTTCAATTTGAGTTTTGATATAGTTAGCTGCAAGTCTTGTACCTTCACTTCCTGTCATTCTACCTTCTAATTCTTCAGAAGCAAAGTAAGATACTTTTGCTTTTAACTCATCGGATTTGATTTCAGAAGTGAAGTTCATTACATTTGCTTTGCTTCGCTTTGGAGCATCAGCCAATGCTTTAATAGCACCATTTGGATTCCAATCTGCAATAAATAATTGGTTTGATGCATCTTTGGAGCGACCAGAAGTCCAGCATAATTTTTTACCATCTGGTGAAATAACAGGTAAGCCATCAAATCCATCAGTATTAGTAACTCTTACAGGTTCTTTTTCTCCATTTTTATCAACCAAAAACACTTCAAAATTTCCAAATCCATATTTGTTTGATGCAAATAGAATATATTCTCCTGTTGGGTCAAAGAAAGGAGCCCAAGACATTGCTGCAAAATCTGTAATTTTTTTTTCGTCAGTCCCATCAGCATTCATTGTATAAATATCAGCAGAGTGCCCATCAGGTGAAAATCTTCTCCAAATAATTTTCTTCCCATCTGGTGAAAAGAAAGGTCCACCATCATAGCCAGGAGAACTTGTAATTTGTCTAATATTAGTTCCATCTGTATTCATCAAATATAAATCACAGAAAAACGAAACATCAAGTTCAAATTGTTTTTGATCTTTTTCAGATAATTTCCCTTTATAAGCATTTCTATTTGATGAAAATACAATAGTTTTACCATCAGGAGAAAAAGACCCTTCAGCATCGTAGCCAAGTTCTGAAGTAAGTCTTTTTACATTTTTTCCATCTTGGTCAGCTGAAAATATATCCATTTCGGGTTCGTAATCCCAAGAATATCGTTTCTTTTTTCCAGAAGCACGAAATTCTAATTCATCTTTTTGTTTTTGTTTAGCTTTAGGATCGAGATGACTTGAAGAATAAAGCACTCTTGAGCCATTCCACTGAAAATAAGCACATGTAGTTTTCCCAGTCCCATTGGATACTTGGTTAATATCTCCAGTTTCAAAATCTAACATAAATATTTGATAAAAGGGGTTATCATTAATTCTTTCACTTTGGAAGATTAGTTTTTTGCTATCTTGTGAAAAATAACCTTCTCCAGAGCGTTTTCCTTCATAAATAAGTTGTCTTATATTTGTTATGAAATTAGCTTCTTTATTTTCATCTGCTTTTGCAATTGAAAATGTAAAAATAAGTGATAAAATTAATATTTGTTTTTTGAATCTATTTGTCATTTTACTAATTTTTAAAAATGTTTATTAAAAGTGTTAAATAATTTACACACAATTTAAGTAATTTGGAAATTAACTTAAACATAAAAAAAGGACAAAATAATATGTAGTTACATTGCTATTTAGTTTAAGTCATTATATATCAAAGTGTTATTGCACAATTTATGTCGATTTTATTTGAAGATATAGATAAATATATTTTTATTTTATTTGAAATAATTAAAAATTTATTTTGTCATTAGCTAATTAATTAGGTAATCGTAATTTGATTTTTATGTATTTTTGCAACAAATTATTTCAATCTTTTATGATAATAAGTTGTATAGATGTTAATTTGTAGAATTTTTTGAATTTAATTAGAATTATAAAA
>JAYTXK010000001.1:0-11260 GCA_043743005.1 Ignavibacteriota bacterium | reverse complement strand
ACCAAAGTGGCAAAAATTTTGGGAAGAAAATGGTATCAATTCTATAGAAGAAAATTACGAAAAACCTAAATATTATATCTTAGATATGTTTCCTTACCCAAGTGGTGCTGGGCTTCATATTGGGCACCCAGAGGGATATACAGCAACTGATATTCTTGCAAGATTCAAAAAGATGAAAGGCTATAATGTGCTTCACCCAATTGGATTTGATTCATTTGGTTTGCCTACTGAACGCTATTCTATGACTACTGGCATACCACCACAAAAAGCAACTGATGATAATGTAGCCAATTTCACAAAGCAATTAAAAAATATAGGTTTTAATTACGATTGGACTCGAGCTATTCGCACCTCTGATTCTACCTTTTATAAGTGGACTCAGTGGATGTTTCTAATGATTTATAACTCTTGGTACGATCACAATCTTAAAAAAGCAAGACATATAAACGAATTATCTATTCCAATTGAATTGACAAATCAAGCCGAAAAAGATGCTTATATTGATTCGATTAGGATGGCTTTTGTAGCTGAAATGCCTGTGAACTGGTGCGATGCTTTGGGAACAGTGTTGGCAAATGAAGAAGTTGACGAATGGAAAAGCAAGGGATATACAGTAGAACGCCGTCCAATGCGACAATGGATGCTTAAAATTACTGAATATGCTGATAGACTGCTTGAAGATATGGCACTTCTAAACTGGCCTCAATCCACTTTGGATATGCAAAGACATTGGATAGGCAAAAGCTACGGTGCCGAAATATATTTCACAATTGAAAATTCAGATAAGAAAATTAAGGTTTATACAACCAGACCAGACACAATTTTTGGTGCTACTTATCTTGTACTTGCTCCAGAGCATCCTTTGGTAAATGAGATTGCAAGCCCTGCTCAAAAAGATAAATTAGAAAAATATATAAAAGAAACTTCTCTTAAAAGTGATATGGAAAGAGGAGAAGCAAATAAATCTAAAACAGGTGTATTCACAGGTGCTTATGCTATCAACCCAGCAAACTCAGCACAAATTCCAATTTTGATTGCAGATTATGTATTAGGCAGTTATGGTACTGGTGCTATTATGGCAGTTCCCGGACATGATGAAAGAGACCACGAATTTGCGAAATTGCTTGATATGAAAATTATTCAAGTGGTTGCTCCAAAAGATGGTAGTGATTGGGACGTTCAAAAATCAGCTTTTACTGAATATGGAATATCTGTAAACTCAGAAAGCAGGGATTTGGCTATTGAAGGAATGAAATCAGAAGATGCAAAAAAAACAACGATTGATTGGCTTGAAAAAACAGGTTTGGGTAATAGAAAGATTCAATTCAGGTTACGAGATTGGCTATTTTCAAGACAAAGATATTGGGGTGAACCAATCCCAATTATTTTCTTTCCAGATGGCACAAAGCGTTCAATGGATTTAGATGAATTGCCGCTTGCACTTCCAAAAGTAGATAATTACAAACAGGCTGAAGGTGGCGAATCGCCACTTGCAAATGTAACCGATTGGGTTAAATTCAAAGATCCAAAAACAGGCAAGATTGGTAAAATTGAAACTAATACAATGCCTCAATGGGCTGGCTCTTGCTGGTATTACTTAAGATATATTGATCCATTTAATAGTGATGCCTTTTGTGATGATAAAAAGGAAAAATATTGGATGGGAGAAAATGGAATTGATTTGTATGTTGGTGGTACTGAACATTCAGTATTACACTTATTATATGCTCGCTTTTGGCATAAAGTGCTTTATGATTTTGGATATGTAAATTCCAAAGAGCCTTTCTATAAATTATTCCATCAAGGCTTGATTATGGGTGAAGATGGAAGGAAAATGTCAAAATCTTTGGGTAATGTAGTAAACCCAGATGATGTTGTTAGCAAATATGGAGCAGATTCACTTCGCTTGTTTGAAATGTTTTTAGGTCCACTTGAAGCATCAAAGCCTTGGTCAACCAATGGAATTGAGGGGGTAAATAGATTTTTGAGTAGAGTGTGGCGTTTGATAGCAGATGAGGATAGTAATTTGCTTGAAAACGTAAAAGACATTGAGATGACTATTGAAATGGAATATGTGCTTCATTCTACAATTAAAAAAGTTGCTGATGATATTGAAAATTTAAGATTTAATACTGCTATTTCACAAATGATGATTTTCGTAAATGAATTTACTAAATATGAAGTAAGACCTATTCAAGCAATGAAGGACTTTTTGCTATGTCTTGCTCCATTTGCACCACATATTTCAGAAGAGTTATGGTCAATATTAGGAGTAAAATCAAGCATAGTAAACGCAGAATTTCCAATTTATGATGAAATAAAAACCATTAAGCAAGAAATTGAGTTTGTAGTGCAAGTAGCAAGTAAAATCAGAGCAAGGCTAAACCTACCCCTTGATGTTAGCCAAGAAGATGCAGAGAAATTAGCCAAGGAAAACGAAACAATAATTAAATATCTTGAAGGTCAGACCATTAAAAAAGTAATTTTTGTTAAAAACAAACTGATTAATTTTATAGTGTAGGGACAATTCACGTATTGTCAAATATCGAATTGCCCAAACAATTTCCCAATAAATAATTATTTTGAAAATGAATTCATCAAAATAAATTAATGCATTGCTTGATATGATAGACACTAGATTATGGCAAAGCAATTATTACAAATATATTGTACGAAATGAAATTAAATTAAATTTAAAATATTTAATTCTAACATTTCTCTTTAAATCTCAAATTCTAAAATTTTCAATTAAAGAAAATTATAGATTTGCCGATTAGTTAATTATATATATTTAAATTCAAGTAATATATTTGTTCAGTATTATTTAAAATAAAACAGTATTTACACTTAATGAAATTATTGATAAATTTATTAAATTGCAAATATTAATTCTCACTAAATGGAATTTACAATGGCGGTAAGGATACTGTGCGTAGATGACGAAGAAAATCAAAGATCTTTGATTTCATATTCTTTGCTCAAAAAAGGATACGATGTAAAAGTTGCAAAAGATGGCAATGAAGCACTAAATAATATAAAAGAAGCAATGGAAGTGGAATATAATCCATTTGAATTGATTATACTTGATATAAATATGCCAAAAATGGATGGTTTTGAAGTTGTTGAAAATTTGAAATCAAACAAGCTAACTCAAAAAATACCAATAATATTTATTTCCTCCAGTTTAGATGAAGAAATAACAAATAAAGCTATAAAAATGGGTGTAGATGATTTCATTTACAAACCACTAAACCCAGATGAAATGTATTCAAGTATAAATAAACAATTGGGCAAAAATCAGTTTGATTATCCCAATTTTTATATTGCTGGTGAAGATAAATATAGTCAAAATTACTATCAAAATTTAGCTTTAAATGCTAATATAAATAGAACACAATTCAAAAATGATGCAATGAATCATATAAAATCAGATAATCCAGCTGAGCAAATTCTTAATGATATTGAATATAATATGAATATTCAAGAAAAAGTCTTAGAGGATTTGTATAATCATACTAATACAAATGCAAATAATAATAGATGTCAATCAACAAAAGTAAACTATCTAATCCAAAGAAATATTCAAACATTTAATATTAAAAACAACTTGAATTTGAATATAAAATTTAATCAGAATGATAATATTATTAATTCAAATTCTGGTATATTTGCAACAATGTTAAATTATATATTTAATTTAATCAAGCAAACTATCAAAGAACCAGTTGTTGAAATAGATATTTATAATAATGATGATATTTTCAATATGGAAATGTATTTCTCACTTAAAACTGGTTTGAAGATTGAAAATTTACCAAAATCAAATTTGAATATCAAAAAAGCTAACAATAAGAATGATTCTAAAAATTCGTCTGAATATATATTATCAAAAACATTAATTCATTCAATTGGCGGAAATTTATCTATGAGAACGATATTAGAAGATATTAATCTTTTACATCTTAAATTTCCTAAAGAACTATTTTGTAAATAAATTTACTAATAAGTATAAAATATTATTATGTTAATTTAATATTAAAGTATATAATCTAAGAATTGTACTGATTTGTTTCATTAGGCTCAATATGAATTAATATTTGATCTAATTCAGTTAAGTCTGCCATTAGTTTATCTTTTAACTTGTGTGAAATATCGTGTCCATTTCTGACTGAAATATTTGCATCTACTATTGCATGCAAATCAACATGGTATTTCATTCCAGCTTTTCTGATGAAACATTTTTCAGTGTCGATTACTCCATCAACACTTTTTGATACTATTCGTATCTTTTCAATCAAATCATCATACAAATGTTCGTCCATAATTTCACCAAGTGCAGGACGAAAAATTAAATAACTATTATAAAAAATCAAACCAGATGCAAATAATGCTGCCCAATCATCTGCTGCTTCATAGCCTTTGCCAAATATTAATGCAATTGATATTCCTATAAAAGCTGCAATACTTGTGAAAGCATCACTTCTATGATGCCAAGCATCAGCTTTTAAAGAGGAACTATTAGTTTCTTTGCTTTTTTTAGCTACTAATCTATAAGCATATTCCTTCCAAACTATTATCGGTCCTAAAATATATAATGTCCAAAGATGAGGCAATTCATGTGGTGTAGTAATATTTTTAATACTTTCATAAGCTATTATTACAGCTGATGAAATCAGAAAACCAACTACTACAAATGTAACTAACGGCTCTATTTTGCCATGTCCATAAGGATGATTTTTATCAGCTGGTTTATTTGCATATTTCAAACCTAATAGCACAATAAACGAAGAAAATATATCAGACGTTGATTCTATTGCATCAGCAATTAAGGCAAAGGAATTTCCCAAAATTCCAGTTATCCCCTTAATAATTGCTAAAATTGTATTTCCAATTATACTAAAGTAGGCAGTTTTTATTGCCTTATCTACATTTTTCATATTTTCTTTGTTAAATCAAAAATTGACGAAACTATTTGAATTAATTGCTTTTATAGTTAGTTTTGTTTTTCCAAATTGCCGATTGACCCATTGCAGTGAATTTGCTATTTATTTCTACTGCAAAAAGCTAAATTCTAAGAATAAAACACACAAATATGTATTATTGACGTATTATTTGGGAATATGTTGCGTTTTGATTCAAATAGTAAATAAATTGAAAATTGAAATATTAATTGTTAAAAATAAATTTGCTTATTGTTTATTATTTAATTATGTTTGTAACGCTACTATAGGAAAATCTCCAAAAATCCTAGAAGTTTGTAAAAAACACTGGAGCTGTCTCAAAAGGACAGCTTTTTTTTATTTACCCACCCGATACTTTTCTTATTTCTTCTTTGTTAAGCTCATAGAGCATATATACAAATTGGTCTATTGGCTTTTTCTAAACTTTTAGTGTCTTTACCCTCTTTTTTATCTTCTAATATTTGGTCAACAAGAGTAATATATGGCTTTTGTTCCTCTTATGATATTTAAAAAATATTAAATTTCTTTAATCATCTAAACTTAGAAATGGATAATCATCACTTTGCCCACTAGTTTTCATTTTAACAATAAGAAATGAATAATATTTTGAATTTTACAACTCAAAAAGAAATATATAATTATATTTTTTTTCATCTTAATCATAAATTGTATAAAGATTTTTTTTAAAAGCAGACTCATTTAAAGTTAAATTAAATTGTAATCTAAATTGGCGAGATATTAAATGACTACATTAGAAATTAAGGAAGCATATTTTACAATTAAAAAATTAAATGCTGAAAATAAATGGTGGGCTGTTTAGTTAGTAATCATTGATAAATAACAAAGTGGTTTTGCAGTGTAAGTAAATAAAAACCTCTCCAAAAATATGTCGTATTTTGTGGAGAGGAAATTAATTACTATTTTAAAATAAAGCAAAAGGAACTAATTAATATCAAAAACTATAAACATCAGCTCTTAGATTAATCATTCTTGGTGTCCCAAAATGTGTACCCCCAAAGCTCGATTCAAATTTATATAAATAAGTTGTATCTAAAATATTCAATACTGAAAGTGTAATTTTAAAAGGAAGATTAGATAACTTTCTAAAATCAATTCCTGCTGACAAATCAAATAATATATGAGGTGCAACAGATTTATCAGGAGAACCCGGCTTTTCAGGATCAAGACTAAGCATATCTATTACTTTGTCAGTATATCCTCTGCGTTTTAGTTCAACTCGAGATTGAGCAGCGTCTAATCCTTTGCCGAGGCTATCTACCAAATCAAAAGGAAGTCCTGAATCAAATCTACCACCAAGAGTTGCAAAAATTCCACTTCCAAAATTATAATTTAAATTAAAACTTGCAGTTAGAAGTTGATTATGTTCAGTTGGGAAAAAGTCCTCTCCTGCAAATGGGTGTGAGTAGTTTTTACCTTCTTCACCAAGTATCAAACCTGAAGAAATTGGAGAACTGCCATCAGATGGTTTCAAACCAATTGATACACAAGTGCTAAAGTTTAGAAAACCAGAAAAATTTTTCCAATTATTTAATTTAACTTGTATTTCACCACCAGCAACAAGTCCATTCTTCAAATTAATTGGGAAAATTACTCCTGAATTACCCAACTCTACTTTAACAATAAAATCATCAATTAGCTTGCCATATCCAGCTAAATCAATAGTTACAAATTCGTTTAGTCTATATAGTCCACCAATTTCTAAAGTATGTGATTTTTCACTTTTCACTTTGTTGTCTATTCCAATCTGGTCTTTGCCAGTAAGTGTAGCAGCTTCTGAAGAGCTTGAAACCAAAATATTCTCTAATGGACTTTGCATTACAATTCGGTTGTACGAAGCTCTCAAAATTAGGTCATTTGTCAATAAATAGTTTGCACCTAATCTTATAGACAAATTATTTTCTGCAACAAATAAATTGTAATAGTCATATCTAAGTCCTGCACTAAAATTCCATTTTTCATAAGGGATTACATCTT
Source organism: Ignavibacteriota bacterium (assembly GCA_043743005.1). Taxonomy (GTDB): domain Bacteria; phylum Bacteroidota; class Ignavibacteria; order Kapaibacteriales; family UBA2268; genus JAPLFM01. Next base: position 4,304 of record JAYTXK010000001.1, on the reverse strand, counting down.
GTAAATAAGCAAACATACGTGTATTATTTTTTGCATAGTCAGCTAAAAAAGGTTTAGTCCCAGCTCTTGTAATATCATAAGGCTGAAATCTTTCATCACCACCACTGCTATCTGGAGTAGATAAATTTCTATTAGTAACTGCAAAAGATAAATACTCATTAAGGGAAGTTTTTTCTCCACCCATACCAACTTTGAAATTATCATTTTCAATTAAATGAGTGGTATATTCAAGCATACCGCCTAAAACTTTATTTTCTCTTTTGCCACCCATAAAGAATTTCTCATTTTGCAAAGCTTCAATCAAATCAGTTGAATTTAAAATACGGCTTAAGCCATTGCTTGAAATTTCTGCCATATCATTTCTTGAATAAGCAACAGCACTTAATACAGATTTTTCACCAAGTTCGTAATTTAACCTCAATCCAAGCATAGAATTATTCATTTCTTGGTTTTGATTTTGCTTTGAACCTATATAACTATTAGGTATTTCAAAATTTGATTTTGCAATAGAACCAAGTATAACTAAATCCAACTTATCACTTAATAATACATCGGCTTTAGCAAATAAATTTTTATTTTCTCCAGTATTATGAATAGGATCACCTGAAGATATTGGGTCTAAATACCTATTAGTTCTACTACTTGATGCACCAACAAATAAGGCAACCTTTTGATCTATGTTTCCACCTAATTCAAGACCATAATCATTACTCGAAAACGATCCATTTTGTACAAATGCATGAGCGAACATAGGTCTATCAAATCCAGATTTAGTATTTATATTGAGTACTCCTGCTGTGGCTACACCATATTCAGCATTTATTCCACCACGGATAAAATCCATTGATTTAATGTTTGAGGCATTGAATAGAGATGAATAAATTCTGGTTTGATTTCCATAAACAGGTATTCCATCAATCACATATTGCAACTGTGCGTCTTCACCTCGAATGTGCATTCTACCATCTTCATCAGGTACGCTTCCAGCTGAATTTAATATTATATTTTCAATCAACTTAGAATTTGAAAATATAGGCATACTTTCTATTTCTTCTTGATTATAAGTAGTTTTCCCACCTACAACTCCTCTATCAGAAATATCACCTAAAACCAACACCTCTTTAGTAACTTGATCTTTTACATTCAAAACAACTTTGTGAGTTAGGCTTGAATTTACCGATATTACTTTAGAAAAAGTAAGTAAGTTAGATTCATAATACTCAATTGAGTAGCTTGTAAAAGGCACATCTCTAAAAATAAATTTACCATCAGAGTTAATACTTGATGACTGAACAATACTTTTGTTACTCAAATTTAGTAAGCTAACTTTTGAGTTTGAAGTGAATTTCCAACTTGGGTAATTAATTTCACCTTTGATTACAGTTGTTGGCTGAGCAATACTTATGTAAATATTTATGGCAATTAAAACAATAATTATTTTTAAATATTTGAATTTTTTCATTTTTTCTAATTCCATGTCAGTGATATTCCTACAAAAAAGTTTCTTGGTAAGCCTGATTCTAAAAACATAGGACTCTTAGTTGTTTTATCTAAATCGGGATTAATAAATGCTGAAGATGCATATTTTTTATCTAAAATATTATTAATTCCTATATTTGGTCTTATTCCATAGCTATCACTTATTTTTATTGGATTAATCGAACCCAATTTAAAATTGATAATATTATATGGTTCTACTTTAGTTTTATTAGCATCATCTACAAAATAAGTACCCAAACCATGTACATTAATTGCAGCAAATAATTTATAGCTATCTTGAAATATATATTTAAATTCTAAAAAGTAATTCAAGTCAGGTAATCCTGGGATTTTATTATCTTTAAAATCAGAATAAATTCCAATTTTTTTAGGGTCATAATATGATGAATCTACTTTATATTCTACAAATTTGCCTTGCATAATAGACATTGATGCAGTTAACTCAATATTGTCTATAAATCTATATTTACCTCCAAATTCTACTCCAATTCTTTGAGTTTTGCCAGCTGAGAAATAAAATTTTCCACCTTGATAAGGAATAATTTCATTTGTAGTATTAATTATAAATCCAGCTAATTCATAAGTAAGTCCATTAAAATTACTATTATTTTCAAAATATCTTCCTTTTGTTCCAAATTCAATAGTTTGAGATACAATTGGTTCTAAAAGTGGATTGATATTATAAATAGTATCTGCTCCATTAACAGGTGCTGGGTCGGTTTCATTTCCTGCTGGTACTTCCACTCCACCACCATAATTTGCAAAAACACTATTATTTTCATTTAGAATATATGAAACTCCAAATTTTGGAGTAAATTTACTAAAAGTTCTTTGCTCCGGTGTTTTTACTGGAGGTGCACCACCATCATAGTATGTTTGATTAAAATAATTAATGTTGTCAAATCTACCACCCAAAAGTAAATTTAAGTTGTCTCCAAATCTAATTTCATCTTGAAAATAAGTACCAAATGAATTTGCTCCCTCACTTTTATCTACTTTTATATCACCTCTTTCTGCTTGGCTTGTAAGGTTATAAAATAGAATTGCACCATCTTGATAGGTATTATCCACACCAATTAAGAAAGTATTATTAACATTTTCACTTAGTATCATATTGTTTTTATAATTGAAACTGCCTCCTATATGATAACGAGTGAAATCTCTATAAGTATTTCTTTCAGATCTTTGTAAGAATTTAGGATTAACAAAAGTAGAAAAATTTAAAGTATTATCATCATCAATTTTATGGTCTAAATTTATGCCTAATCTTAAATTCCTATTAAATCTACGTTCCCTTTGCTTTAAATAAGTAGGGTTTGCTTGAGTAGATGCAGAATCAAATTGACTTTGTGTAAGTGGTCCTGGAATATCATATCTATTTACAGAACCTAATAAATGAACACCTAAAAGAGTTTTAGGGCTTAATAAAGATATTATTCCAATATTAGCAACTGTTCTATCTGCTGCTGAATGATCTCTAAATCCATCAAAGCTAGTATTTGATACCAAGCCATAAATTTTCCCATTTTCAAATTGATTTACTCCAGAAAGTGAATATTTCTTTAATCCAAAGCTACCGAAATTTGCATCAGCATTTAAGGAATTATTATTTTGAGAAGGAATTGTACTTATATTAATCACTCCACCAGCCGCATTGCCCCAAAGCGAAGAAGCATTAGAACGTAATACTTCAATTTTATCAGCTATTGATAAATCTAAATTATCAAATGCAGTCCTACCATCTGGTTCAGTTTCTGGGAATCCATCAATTAAAATCTTAACTCCACGTGAAGTACCAGAATTAGACCTATCACCTGCCCCACGTGAGCCAAAACCACGTATTGTGAGTCTTGAATCGGTGCCACCAGCTCTTGATTGCAAAACTACTCCCGGAATTGAGTTAAACTGGTCATCAAGCCCCAAGCCTCTGTTTGAGTTTAAAACATCTTTATTTAATAATGAAATTGACATTGGTAGTTCAAATATACTTTCATTGTATCTAAGCCCTGTTACTACTATTTCATTTGATTTTTGAATTGAGTCTTTTTTAAAAGTCTTTTTTAAATCTTTGTTTTGATTTGCTGAAAAAGCTATTACTGGAAAAAGTAATAGCAAAATAATAAATGATTTTTTCATTTTTACCTTGAGTAATTAATAAATTATAAAGCTGCTCAAAAGTACATCTTAAGAGCAAATAAGTGAATGATATATAATTTATTAATATTTAGGAGGTGGAGACGGGAACTCAATATAAATTGAATTGTAATGAGAAGTTAATTTGGAAAAGGTTTGTTTATTTAAATTGCAATCTAAAAATGTAACTACGTGGTGTGATACAAAGTAAATTAAACCTATAAAAATATTATTTATAATTTTTTTAATATTATCAGTTTTGTCGCTTACATTTTTTTCTAAATATGAAAAAAAAGAACCATATAATATTTTCTCTTTACTATCATTTAGTACTGTAAATTCTATAGAATCTTTTGTTTCCTTGTGTGAAATAACATCATAAAGCTGATTTAAATAATGAAACTCATTATCATTTTCAAATCTAACTTTATATTGTAGTTCATTTTTTCTAAAAGTTAAGACTTCTTTTAAAAGTGCATTACTATTGCTAAACTTATATTTTTTAAATTCAGATTTGAAGTGAGATTTTATACCATAAAATGCAAAGATTCCACCAATTGAATTGCTTATGATAAAAACAATTTGTAAATATGTAATTAGCTTTCTAACCAAGATTAAATTAATTTTAAAATATTCAAAAAAGTAACATCAACAATTTAATACTTTTTTTT